>JAYVRT010000799.1:0-14418 GCA_043776025.1 Archangiaceae bacterium
GGGCGTGGGGGTCGCCGGCCTCGGGGTCGGCGCCTACTTCGGGGTCCAGGCCACGCTGCAGCGTTCGCGGATCAACTCCGCCGCGCAGAACTCGCAAGGGCAGGTGACGGGGCTGACCCAGAAGGACGCTTTTGCCCTCGACCAGCAGGCGGGCTCGAACGCGCTGATCGCCAATATCCTCTTCATCAGCGGCGGAGCGCTGGCCGTCACCGGCGGAGTGCTCTGGCTCGTCGGTGGAATGTCGTCTTCCGCGTCGGACTCCGCGAGCCTGGGCGTGTCGGCGGCACCCGGGGGAATCGTCGTCAGCGGGGGATTCTAACCCTTCCGCTTCCTCCGCTTACTTGGGTTGACCGTGGATCGCGACGAACCTCGTCCAGACAGCGAGGAGCGCGGAGGGCGCGCGCCCGTCGGCCCGTAACCGACAGGTGACGAAGAGATCGGGGCGGGTTCACTCGCCCTTGCTCTTCCGCGGCCTCCGGGCAGTCCGAGTTCGAGGCGCTCGCCCTCGACGTCCCCACCGACTGGCCGGTACGGGTGCCCGCCGCAGGCTCGCAGCCCGTGGGAGTGGTCCCAGTCGCGCGGGCCTCGCTCGGGCGGGCCGCGGACCCTCGAGGCGTACTGATTATGAATTATTATAATCTCTCCGAAAGGGTCGTCCTCCCCCCCGGGTTCCGTCCAGCCAAGCCCTCGGACCTGAGCGCCCGCGGCGGGTGATCGCAGATCCAAGTCGGCCGCGAGGTCGGGCGGACGCGGTCTGCGTCCGGGCTACCCGGGTGCCCTCGGTACGGCAAGCCCGACCACACCCCGCTCGGCTCCGGCGCCGTTCGGCCCCCGGAATCGACCGTTCGGCACGCCCCGGGGAAGCGCCAGCCCGGCGTTGGGGTTTCATCCTGGCGATGCCGATATGCTCCTGACGCGTGACGCCCCCCAAGCCCCGAGAGCGCGTCTGACCCGGGGGCTGGAGAACTCTGTCGTTCGGGCGACGCTGCTCGCGCTGTTGATGCCGCGCCGGTTGATCCCGATCCTCGTGGTCTGCGCCCCGCTGGTCGCGGCCCAATCGCGCTTCTCGAGTGACCGGCTGGCGATCCCGTTGGCGCTGTTGATGTGCGTCTGCTTCGTGGCGATCGCTCCGGTCTCGTACCGGGTGCTGTTCCCCGAAGGGCTCGACTTGAGCCACGGAGCGATCCGCCTGCTGCTCTACGGCGCCGTCGGCACCGGCGTGGTGCTGTCGATCGGCGTCGCGGTCCCGCGCATGGTCAACATGGGCCACACCTTCCTCACCGACCGGTTCTCGCTCGCGGTGTCGATCGCGATGTTCCTCGTCGGCGGCTGGGGCCTCGGGCGCGACATCGGCTTCGAAGCGCGGCTCTCGCAGATGGCGAAGGAGGCCGAGCGCGCGCAACTGCTCGCCCTCCGCGCCCACCTCGACCCGCACTTCCTCTTCAACACCCTCAACGCGATCGCCGAGTGGTGCCGCCAGGACGGCGAGGTCGCCGAGGCCGCGGTGCTCAAGCTGTCGCAGATGCTCCGCGCGGTGCTCGCCGGAGTGAAGGACCCGGCGTGGCCGTTGGCCCAGGAGCTCGACCTGGTGCAGACGCTCTTCGCGCTGCACCTGATGCGGGACAAAGAGCTGTTCACGCTCGAGCAGCGCCTCCCGTCTCCCCTGCCGGAGCTCGAGCTCCCCCCGATGACGCTGCTGACGCTGGCGGAGAACGCGATCAAGCACGGGCCATCTGCCGGTCAGCGCGGGCGCGTGCTGCTGGAGATCCGCGAAGAGCCGACCGGCGTGCGGCTGGCGATCGAGAACCCGGGCGCCTTCAGCGGTCCCCGCGACGGCAGCGATGGCCTGCCGACGCTGCAGAAGAGACTGCTGCTTCACTACGACGGCCGGGCGAGCTTGAGCGTGGGCGCCGCGGCCGAGGACTCCAACCGCACCCGCGCCGAGCTGTGGGTACCCAAAACATGACGCTCAAAGTGTTGGTGGCGGACGACGAAGCCCTCGCGCGGCAGCGGTTGGTGCGGCTGCTGGCGGCGCTGAGCGACGTGGAGCTCGCCGGAGAGGCGAGGGACGGGGACGAGGTGCTCACCCGGCTCGCCCAGGGCGGCGTCGACCTGGTCCTCCTCGACATCCAGATGCCGCGGCTCAGCGGCGTCGAGGCGCTCGCGCTCTGGCCAGTCGACGGACCGATGGTCATCTTCTGCACCGCCCATGCACAGCACGCCGTAACCGCCTTCGAGGCCGGCGCGGTCGACTACCTGCTCAAGCCGATCGAGCCGGCGCGGCTGAAGAAGGCGTTGGACCGCGCGCGGGAGAAGGAGGCGATGAAGGCGTTTCGTGCCCAGGCGAAGAGGGCGCGCGAATCGGTGAAGGTCTCGCGGCTGCCAATCACCACCCGCCAGGGCGTGGTGCTGCTCGACCCGGAGTCGATCTCCCACGCCGAGCTCAAAGGCGAGCTCGTTACCGTCTTCGCCGGAGACGCGCAGTACCTGACCGACTTCACGCTGCAGGAGTTGTCGCAGCGGCTCGGCGAGGAGAAGTTCGAGCGGGTCCATCGCCGGGCCCTGCTCAACCTCGCGCACGTGGTTCGGCTCGAGCCGGTCGAGACGGGGGGCTACCTCGCGCGGACCCGCCACGGGCACCCGGTGGAGATCTCGCGGCAGGCGGCGCGTGACCTGCGCAAGCGGCTCGGCCTGCGAAAGGGCGCCGAGGACGACGCGTAAAGTAGCTTCGCCGGGCTGGCGGCGAGCGAGGCGATGAACAGTTGTGCCCAGGCTCGGGCGCTCTGCGCGCTGTTCGGCCCTGACCGCGGGTGACCCGAGCGGAGGCCGCGAAGGCCTCCCAGGCCATGCTTGCTTGGGAAAGTAGCCGCCGACCCCCTGCTCGTCCGCTCAGTGCGTCGATCGCTTGTCGATGAGATGCGCTTCGCCATCGGGTCATTTTAGACCCCCTGTCCGGCCCCTTAACGCATTGCGTGGCCCGCATCCCCGCACAGCTCGGTCTATGTACGTAAATGCACGTTGAGGGACTACCTTGACATACCCAATTTGATATATTTTGTTAAGCTATTACAGCATCTTAGATGCGGCATGGTTCTATCCCTTGCCTTTCATCCCCATTGAACGCTGGATCCGCCCGCAAGCTGAAGCCACCTTGGTGGAGTGCCCGGAAGCCATCTGGCTCCACCCGCAGTTGAACGGAGGAAGCAGCAATGGATCAAGCAGAAGTCGTCGAAACGCCCCGCATCCCGGTGGCGGCTTTCAGAACAGACGTTCAGGGGGGAGGGCGGTTGGCGATCGCCTCGTTTGGGGCCCAGGTCCTCTTTCTCGTGCTCCTGGTCATCAGCGGGCTGGCGATTGGGCGGCGGCTGGAGCAGCACCAGGGCGCGCTGGAGCGCCAGCGGGAAGACTCAGCCTCGACCCGGGAACGGGTCGACGCGTTGGGCGAGCAGACCCGCCTGGTGAACACCGAGCTGATGAACCTGCGGCAGACGGTGGCGAGCAACACCGGCGAAGAGGTGCTCTTCCTCAAGTCGATGGTGCTCAAGCGCGACCTCAACGCCGAGACCGCCCGCAGCGTCGCCGCCCTGGTCCACAAGAACGCGCAGATTTACGGACGCGACCCGAACCTGGTGCTGGCGATCATCGCCGAGGAGTCGGGCTTCGATCCGAAGGCGGTCTCCAACGTCGGCGCCGTCGGCCTGATGCAGGTGATGCCGCATTGGAAGCGGGTGCTGGGAATCACCGGCGACCTCACCGACCCGGACACGAACATCCGCGCCGGGCTGCAGATCCTCGGCTTCTACCTCGAGATGTACCAGGACCTGGACATGGCGCTGACCGCCTACAACCGCGGGCCGGGGCCCGTCGACGCGGCGCTGCGCAAGGGCAGCAGCCCCAACAACGGCTATGCTCCCAAGGTGCTGCAGACCTACGAGCGGCTCAAGCAGCTCGACCTGGCGAACACGGGACACTGAAACTTCCTCGCGGGTGGGGGTAACTTCCCTGCCCTCAACGTGAACCGGTTCCCCGAAGACTTCTCGAAGCTGCTCTCGCCCCGAGGCCGCAAGGTCCTCGCGGGCAAAGACGCCCGCGCGGGAGGAGCGCTCTCCCGCTCACTCTTCTTCACCGCGTCCGACCTGCTCGACGCGAAAGCGGTGCGCACGGCGCCGAAACTGCTCGAGCGCTCGTTCGGGAAGTTGATGGTGGAGATGGCCCGGCCCGCGCCTCCCGCGAAGCTGGCCTCGTTGATCACCGGGCGGGAGACGCTTCCGAAGACGGCGCGGGTGCTGACCTCGGAGACCAACTCGCCGCCGACGATCAAGGCCGCCACCGACAGCGGACTGCTGGCGATGCTCAAGTCGCCCGCTTACCGCGCGTTCGTGTCCGCGCTGGCGGGCAGGGAGCTCAACGGGCCGGTGGGGATGCAGGTGCTCTGCTACAGGCCGGGGGACTACGCCGGGCCGCACACCGACAATCACCCTGAGAACCCGGGGGTGCGCGACGGCTACATCGACGTCCACCTCACCTTCTGTACTCCCGGGGTGGAGCACCAGTACCTGGTCTACGAGAAGGGCGGGCACCTGTGCGAGGTGCAGTCGATTGCCGCGTCGGGGTCAATCACCGCGTACCGGCTGCCGTTCTGGCACTACACCACGCCGCTGAAGACCCGCACCCCGCGCGCGCGCCGCTGGCTGGTGCTCGGCTCGTTCCGCTTCGCCTAACCTTAGATCGTGCCGCGGCCGGGGGCGGGAGACAGCGCCATCAAGGCGCGGAATTCGGGGCTGTCCACCTTGAGCAGCATCAGCTTCAGCTCGGCGTCGCCCAGCTGGACGCTGCGCTCCTCGCCGTGCAGCAGCGCCACCTCGCCGATCTTCTTCCCCGAGGGGAGCACCAGCTCGAGCACCACCTTGTAGCCGTTGCCCGACTCGCGGGGCTTGAGCACCAACCGGTATTCGGGTTCAGCCGCCCCGGGCGTGCGCTTCTCCGCCACCACCTGCTTTCCTTCGAAGCCGAGCAGCTGTGGCGCGCCAATCTTGTGGCCGTCCTGGGTCAGTTCGAGCGCGAAGTACAGCTGCTGGCGAGGGGCCCTGGCGCCATCGGCCGGCGGCGTGGCACAGCCGACCACCAGACTTCCAATCAAAGTCAGGAACATCATCGGGTGAAGCACGGTTGAACGCATGCGCATCGACACCGATGTGTAGCAACCGGTGCGCCTGCGCGCTTCGCAGTCGATTCGTGGGTTTATCTCCCAGGCGTCGCCGGGTGCGCTGACATCTGCGCCACAAGGGCCGCGCGGGTGAGGACAGGGTGACAACACGGTAGGGCTTGGACGCCACGGTGGCAGCGGCGGTTTCCATGGTACGCCTCGACGCCATGGCGATTGCCCCTCGCGACGTCCGGGCGATGTTCCCCGCGGTGCAGCGCTGCGCATACCTGAACGCCGCCGCGTCCTCCCCGCTGGCGCTCCCGGTGGCGACCGCGGTCGAGGGGCACCTGCGCGACACCGTCGAAAACGGGGACATCGCCTACCCCCGCTGGCTCGAGCTCAAAGAGAAGCTGCGGGCGCGGGTCGGCCGCTTCATCGGCGCCGACGGCTCGTGCATCGCCTTCCTTCCTTCGACCTCGGTCGGCTTCGGCGTGGTCGCCCACCTGCTCAAGCAGCAGGGAATCACCGAGGTGCTCACGCTCGAGGGTGAGTTCCCCTCGACCACCCTGCCCCTGCTCCACGAAGGCCTGACGCTGAAGGTGGTGCGGCGCCGGCCCGACGGGAGCTACCCGCTGGAGGACATCGAGGCGGCGCTGACGCCGGCGACGAAGGCAGTGGCGCTCTCCGCGGTGCAGTACTCAAGCGGCTACCGGGTGGATCTGTCGCAGGTCGCAGCGCTGTGCCAGCTGCGGGGGCTGAAGCTGGCGATCAACGCCGCCCAGGCGCTGGGCCAGGTGCCGCTCAACGTCGTCAAGCTGGGCGCGGACTTCCTCTGCGCGCCGAGCCACAAGTGGATGATGGGCGGCTACGGCACGGCGATCCTCTACGTCGCGAAGTCCTGGCACGCGACCGCCGCCTGGCCGCTGGCCGGCTGGCTCTCGGTGGCCCCCGAGGCGCTCTGGGCCCCCTTCGCCGGCGCGGTGCGCACCAACGACGAGACGGGCTTCACCGCGGTCGGCGCCGAGTTCCGCAGCGAGCCGTCGGTGCTCGAGGCGGGCGGCGGCGCCTGGACGAACATCTTCGCCCTCGACGCGGCGATGGCGATCCACGAAGGGGTCGGCGTCGACGCCACCCGCGCCCACGTGGTGCGGCTGCAGGGGAAGCTGCGCGAGCGGCTGCGCTCGGCGGGCTTCGTGCCCAACTCACCCGACGACGTCACCCACCTCTCGGGCATCTGCACCGTCGGCGTCGAGGGCGATCCCAACGCGGCGGTGAAGGAATTGCTCAAGGCGGGGGTGGTGACCACCGCGCGCGGCGGCGGGGTGCGGATCTCAACCCACGTCTTCAACGACGAAGAAGATCTTGAGAAGCTGTTCCGGGCGATCGACACCTCCGGCGTCAAACCCTGGAAGGGCTAAGAAAAACCGATGGAACGCACCGAGCGCCTGCTCGACCTCGTCGCTTTGCTGCTCGACGCCCGCCAGCCGGTGTCGTGGCGGCAGATCCGCGCCGCGTTCCCCGACGACTACGGCGAGGCGCTCTCCGACGACGCCGCCGACAGAAAGTTCGAGCGCGACAAGTCCGAGCTGCTCGAGCTGGGGATTCCGCTCGCCTTCGTCCAGGCCGGAGAAGACGACGAGCCGGCGGGCTACGTGATGGAGAAGAGCGCGTATTACCTGCCGGAGGTCGGCCTGTTGCCCGACGAGCTGGCGGTGCTCTACGCGGCGGGCTCGGCGGCGCTCGCCTCGGGCGCCTTCCCCGGCGCGCAGGACCTGGCGCACGCGCTGCGGAAGATCGGCTTCTTCGCCGGCGCACCGCTGCCGGTGCCCCGGGTGCGCCTCGAGCTGGGCGCGATCGCCGACAGCCAGGGGCTGCCCGAGCGCCTGGAGCAGCTGTGGGCGGCGATCTCCGCGCGCAAGTTCGTCGAGCTGCAGTACTTCTCGCCGCGCAAGCAGGAAACGACCCAGCGCCGGGTGGACCCCTACGGGCTGGCGCTGCGCCGGGGGCTGTGGTCGCTGGTCGGCTACTGCCACCTGCGCAAAGGGGTGAGGACCTTTCACGTCCACCGGATCCGCAAGCTGTCGGCGAACGCGAAGAACCCTCGCAGCACCGACTTCGAGATCCCGCCCGACTTCCGCCTCGACGCCTACGTCGCCACCTGGCCCTGGCAGCACCGCTTCCACGCCCCGGTGGAGGTGACGCTGCAGCTCAAAGGAGATCTCGCGCCGCTGGCGGGCTCGCTCTTCGGGGTGCCGGCGAGCACGGCCGAGGCCCGCGCCGAGGTGAAGGTCAGCGCGACGGATCTCGACGGGCTGCTCAAGTACGTCGCTTCGCTCGGCGCCGACTGCAAGGTGCTCTCCCCGGCCGAGGCGGTCCTCGGGCACCGCGCGCTGCTTCAGAAGGTCGTCGCCGCCCACCCGATGGCCGCCACGGCCCGGCGGAGCGCCCCGTGAGCACCCTGGCCTACGAGCGGCTGCGCCGGCTGCTCTTCCTCGTGCCCTACGTCTCCCGGCACCCCGGCCAGAAGGTGGACGAGGTGGCGAAGGCGGCGGGCGTCACCCGCGCCGAGCTGCTCTCGGAGCTCGACCTGTTGACCCTGGTCGGCCGGCCTCCCTTCGAGCCCGACGACTTCGTCGACATCTACGTCGAGGACGACAAGGTCTACGTCGACTTCGATCAGCGCTTCTCCGCCCCGCCCCGGCTCACCGCGGCGGAGGGGGTGGCGCTCGCCGCCGCCGGCGAGCTGCTCCGCCCGGCGTCGGGCGACGCGCTCACTGGCGCGCTGCAGAAGCTGGAGAAGGTGCTCCCCGAGGGCGCCCGGACCCGCTACCGGGAAATGTCGAAGCAGCTCGACCTGGCGGTCGACGCGCCCAGCGGGCTGGCGACGCTGTCCCAGGCGATCGCCCTGCACCGCGAGGTGGAGTTCGACTACTTCAGCGGCGGCAAGGGCGTGACCGAGCGCCGCGCGGTGCAGCCGCTGGAGCTCTTCAGCCACCGGGGCCAGTGGTACCTGTCGGGCCACTGCCTCTCGCGCAACGACGAGCGCCTGTTCCGGTTGGACCGGATCGCCCGGCTCGAGCCGACGCTGCGCGCCTTCCCCGCGCCGCCGCCTTCTGGCAAGGGGCTGCCTCGGGGAGAGGACGCCAAGGCCCGGGTGAAGGTGCGTTTCTCACCTGCGGCGGCCCCTTATGTGAGTGAACGATTCGGCAGCGAGGCCCGGTGGCTGGCCAGCGGCGGGCTGGAGGTCGAGGTGCCAGGCGACAGCGCCCGGTGGTTGACCGGTTGGGTCTTGTCTTTCGGCGGAGAAGCGGCTGTCGTCGAGCCGGAATGGGCGGTGAAGGCCGTTGCTGAAGCCGCTCGTGCGTCACTAGAGTCGTGATCCATTTTTATGGGATTTCAGCTGGTCATCGCCGAGGGCAAAGAATCCGGACGCGAGTTCGTGTTCGATCAAGCCTCGGTCCTCATCGGGCGCACCTCGGAGTGCGACGTGGTGCTCTACGACCCGGGCGTCTCGCGCAAGCACGCCCGCATCTTCGGTGAGGGCGCCGGCTACTTCGTCGAGGACATGGGGTCGAGCAACGGCACCAAGGTCAACGGCAGCATCATCAAGAAGAAGCAGCTCGCCGACGGCGACGCGATCGGCCTGGGGCCGGTGGTCTTCAACTTCACCGCGGTCTCGCTCGAGCCCGACGCGTCGACCGACCACGGGGAAAACCCGCAACCGGAGCAGCACACCCGCATCGTCGCCGCCTCCGAGGTCAAGCGCAGCCGCAACAAGGGCATCGCCGCGGTGCCCGAGGGCGCGACAGCGGACCAGCTGAAGGAAGTGGCCCGCACCTCGACCCGCACGATGCAGGCGGTGGTCCGGCCCCGGGCCTCGAGCCCCGGGTCCCAGGCGCTGGCGAAGTCCGAAGCGTCCTCGCCCGCGCCAGCGCCGTTGCGGCGCAGCAGCCCTGGCTCGGCGGCGATCAGCGCGGCGGAGAAGGCGCGGCTCAAGCGCACCTCGGGCGGAGCGATCGGCGCGATCCGGATCTTCTGGGCCGAGGCCAGCCCGGCGAAGCGGGTGATCGTCGCCGGCGTGCTGGCGGTGATCGTGCTCGGCGGCGGCGGCGGCGCCATCTACTCCCAATTCCCAGACGACAAGAAGCCCAGCGGGCCGGAGCCGGAAACCCTCTCCCAGAAGCCGATCGAAGACTCGTTCGGCCTCGGCGCCGACGGCGACCCGGTGAAGTGGCAGCGCTCGGACCAGAAGGTGTTCGACTTCGCCTTCACCGCGCCGGTGCGCGCGGTGGTGATCGTCCACTACCAGGCGCGTGACATCTCGGTGGGCGAAGTGGTGATCAGCGTCAACAGCGCCGACGTCGGCCAGATTCCGCCGGACACGTTGGCGGTCAATGAGCGCGCCAACGAGGTGCTGGTGCCGAGCGCGCTGCTGAAGAAGGGCGAGGTCAACAAGGTCGTCTTCGACAACACCAAGAACCCGCCGGGCAACGACCCGTGGCGGGTGTGGAACGTCTGGGTCGAGGTGGCGCTGCTCCCCGAGCTGCCCGAAGACCAGCTGCGGGCCGAGGCGAACAACAAGTTCAAGAAGGGTCAGGAGATGTTCGAGCGGCGAGACGTCGGGGCCCCCAACCGCTGGGAGGCCTACAAGTCCTACCGCGAGGCGTGGCTGATGCTCGAGGCCCACTCCGACCCCAAGCCGCCGACCTACCAGCTGGCGCGCGAGAAGATGAAGGAAGCGCAGGGCGAGATGGATCGCCAGTGCAGCAAGCTGCTGCTCGGCGCCCAGGGCGCCTACAACCAGCACCAGTTCGAGGCGGCGCGCACCGAGCTCGAGCACGTCAACGAGTTCTTCCCCGAGAAGAAGCACCCCTGCCCCTTCCGCGCCGACCAGATGCGTGAAGGCTGGGGCATCTGACGGCGGCCGCCGCCGTCTGATCTCCTTGAATTGCACCGGCGGCGGCGGAATAACCGCCCCATGACTACCCAGCTCGACTCCTTCAAGGTGCGGACGAAGCTCCCCGTCGGCGGCGTCCCGTGGGACGTCTTCTCGCTGGGCAGCCTCGCGAAGCAGTTCCCTCAGGTGAACAAGCTGCCCTTCTCGCTCAAGGTGCTGCTGGAGAACCTGTGCCGCTACGAAGACGGCCGGGTGGTGAGCAAGGCGCTGATCGAGAAGTTGGTGAACTGGAACCCCAAGTCCGAGCCGGACGTGGAGATCTCCTTCACCCCTGCGCGGGTGCTGCTGCAGGACTTCACCGGCGTGCCAGTGGTGGTCGACCTGGCGACGATGCGCGAGGCGCTCGCGGCGATGGGCGGCAGGGCCGAGAAGATCAACCCGCTGTGTCCGCTGGACCTGGTCATCGACCACTCGGTGCAGGTCGACAAGTTCGGCACCACCGCCAGCTTCCAGCAGAACGTCGACCGCGAGTTCGAGCGGAACACCGAGCGCTACGCCTTCCTCAAGTGGGGCAACCAGGCGCTCAAGAGCTTCCGCGCGGTGCCCCCGGGCACCGGCATCTGCCACCAGGTCAACCTCGAGTACCTCGCCCAGGGCGTCTTCAAGTCGGCCGAGGGCGCGGCCTACCCCGACTCGCTGGTGGGCACCGACTCGCACACCACGATGATCAACGGCCTGGGCGTGGTGGGCTGGGGCGTGGGCGGCATCGAGGCCGAGGCGGCGATGCTGGGCCAGCCGATCACGATGCTGATTCCCCAGGTGATCGGGTTCAAGCTGACCGGCAAGCTGTCGCCCGGCGCGACCGCCACCGACCTGGTGCTCACCGTCACCCAGATGCTGCGGAAGAAGGGCGTCGTCGGACAGTTCGTCGAGTTCTTCGGCGCCGGCATCGCCAACCTCGCGCTCACCGACCGGGCGACGGTGGCGAACATGGCCCCGGAGTACGGCGCGACCATCGGCTTCTTCCCCGTGGACGCGGAGACGCTCAACTACCTTTCGTTCACCGGCCGTTCGCCCGAGGCCTGCGCGCTGGTCGAGGCCTACTGCAAGGAGCAGGGCCTGTTCCACACCGCCGCCTCGCCCGAGCCGGTCTACAGCGACACCCTCGAGCTCGACCTGGGCACGGTCGTCCCCTGCCTCGCGGGGCCCGCGCGCCCGCAGGATCGCGTGCCGCTCAACGAGATGAAGGCCACCTTCGCCAAGGCGACGAAGGAGCTGAAGCAGACCACGTCCACCGTCACCCAGGGCGCGCAGAGCTTCAGCCTCTCGCACGGCTCGGTGGTGATCGCGGCGATCACCTCCTGCACCAACACCTCGAACCCCTCGGTGCTGCTCGCCGCTGGGCTATTGGCAAAGAAGGCGGTGGAGAGGGGCCTGACCAGCAAGCCGTGGGTGAAGACCTCGCTCGCGCCGGGCAGCCAGGTGGTCACCGACTACCTCGCCGAGGCCGGGCTGACCCCCTACCTCGACGCGCTCGGCTTCCACCTCGTCGGGTACGGCTGCACCACCTGCATCGGCAACTCCGGCCCGCTGCCGCAGGCGATCGGCGACGCGATCGTCAAGGACGGTCTGTCCGCCGCGGCGGTCATCTCCGGCAACCGCAACTTCGAGGGCCGGGTGCACCCGCACGTGCGGATGAACTTCCTCGGCTCTCCGCCGCTGGTGGTCGCCTACGCGCTCGCGGGCCACGTCGACTGGGACAGCGCCACCGAGCCGTTGGGCCTCGACAAGAACGGCGCCCCGGTGTTCCTCAAGGACGTCTGGCCGACACCGGAGGAGCTGAAGGCCGCGCTCAAGGCGGTGAAGCCGGAGCAGTTCAAGCGCCGCTACTCCGACGTGCTCAAGGGCGACCCGCAGTGGCAGGCGCTCAAGGTCCCGACCGGCAACACCTTCCAGTGGGACGTCAAGTCGACGTACGTCCGCAAGCCGCCGTTCTTCGACGGGATGCCGAAGGAGCCGCTGCCGCTGAAGGACATCTCGGACGCGCGGGTGCTGGCGCTCCTGGGGGATTCGATCACCACCGACCACATCAGCCCCGCGGGCGACATCGACAAGAAGGGCCCGGCGGCGAAGTACCTCACCGAGCAGGGCGTGCCCCCGGCGGAGTTCAACAGCTTCGGCGCGCGGCGCGGAAACCACGAGGTGATGATGCGCGGCACCTTCGCCAACATCCGGCTGAAGAACCTGTTGGTGCCGGGCGTCGAGGGCGGGGTGACGAAGCACATGCCCTCGGGCGAGCAGCTGTCGATCTACGACGCGGCGATGAAGTACCAGAAGGACCAGGTGCCGCTGGTGGTGATCGCTGGCGCCGAGTACGGCACCGGCAGCTCGCGCGACTGGGCGGCGAAGGGGACGATGCTGCTCGGCGTCCGCGCGGTGATCACCAAGAGCTTCGAGCGGATCCACCGCAGCAACCTGATCGGCATGGGCGTGCTCCCGCTGCAGTTCGAGGCGGGCCAGGACGCGGCGTCGCTCGGCCTCAAGGGCGACGAGACGTTCAGCATCGCGGGGATCTCCAGCGGGCTGGCGCCGGGCGGGAAGCTGAAGGTCACGGTGAAGGGCGGCGGGGGGAGCAAGGAGTTCACCGCGATCTGCCGCATCGATACCCCCAACGAGCTCGACTACTACAAGCACGGCGGGATCCTGCAGTACGTCCTGCGCTCCCTCGCCAAAGCCTGAGCGTTTTTGGGGCGATCCCGGCCGATCTCTTCGTTGGCCGCTGTGGGCGGTGCTCATTTACCGGCGCGTAAACTTAGGCTCCGTCCTCGCGGCCGCCTCGACCTCGGCCGGGCTTGCCCCAAAAAGCCCGGGCGGTGCGAGGCTCCACGCCAGCGGTCGCGGCGGGTTCTGGTTCGGCCGGTTGGCGGACGTTCTTGGCGTTTCTTCGGCTTACATTTCGCGGGTGAGTGCGCTGCTTGAACGGGTCGTTCTTCTCGGTCGCGAGTTCGGACGACGGGGGATGGGCAAGCATGCCGCTGAGCTGCGGCGGTTCTATGTCGCGGTGCGCGACGGCGTGCCCTGCCCTTCGGCGTGGTCCGTCGAGTTCGTCGACGGGTGGCTCGCGGATCTGCGGTTGCCTCCGTTCGAGCGCTCGCTCGCCTTCTTGCCCAAGCAGCGCGGGTGCCCCAGCTGCGACTCCACTCCCGGCGTGCTGCCTTCACGGAAGACCGAACGGGTCTTTCCTGGCGGCGCGCGGATGCGGTGCGAGACCTGCGGCGGGCGGTGGCTCGAGCCGGAGTAGAGCTACGGCGTGTTGTGCTTCACCGCGCCCAGCTCTCCGCTGACGTAGCCGAACATGTACTCGCGGCCGGCGTCGGTGGGACGGTCCTTCGCTCCCGCCGCGTCGTAGGAAGCTTTGAGCTTCGCGCTCAGCGTCTTGTCCCGGTTGATGGTGATGTCGGTGCCCGCCTCGGCGAACTTTTCGCCGACCTCGAGGATGTTCGAGCCGCTCATCCGCATGCAGCCGTGCGAGGCGGCGTGGCCGAGCTCCGCCTCTTCGCTCACCGGGATGCCGTGGATGTACTGGGCGTACGCTCCCATCGAGAGCTTGAGGATCCCCATCGGGTTGTCGATGCCCCCGGGAATCGGCTTCGCCGTCGCCGCCCAGGCGCTGTTGGGCGGGTTCCACGGCTGGCGAGGCAGCACGTCCTGGACCTTGAAGTGATCTCCGTGCGTCGGGAACTCCGCGCGCCCCGGCGAGGTGAGGTAGCGCGCTTCGACCTTGTCGTTCTTCCCCAGAATGTAGAGGCGGGTGGTGGTCGGATCCGAGATGTCGGCGACGATCCGGAACTTCGTCTTCTTGCTGCCGTCGGGCAGCGTCTGGCCCTTGAGCGTGGCGATCTGCTTCGACGCCGCTTTGTCGAGCGCGGTGAGTGTGTTCGCGTCGATCGTCCCCGTCTGCTTCAGGTTCGCGCTGCCTTGAAACGCCTTCACCGCGGCCTCGGTGGCGGGCCCGAACGCACCGTCGATTCCCGCGCGCGGCTTGATGAAGCCCAGCGAGAAAAGCGCCGCCTGCAGGTTCTGTACCCTCGCTCCCTTCGGCGCCCCCCTGGCGATCGGTGGCAGCGCTCCGGCGGCGACCTTGGCGAGCGTCGGATCTGCCTGGAACGCCTTGCAGCCCAGGCCAGCGGCGGGGCCGGTGCCAGTGGCGGCGATCGGTGCGGGACCAGTGGTGCGGACGGGCATGTGACGTTCCCCTTGAAGAGCCCCGCCAGCGTAGCGGAGGCGAGGTCCACCCGCGAAGCCCGTGAGCGCGCCGTGGTGACTGGGCACTCACTTTTGTTCCGCTGATTCGTCCCACCTGGCGCTGGAGAAC
>JAYVRT010000800.1:0-4022 GCA_043776025.1 Archangiaceae bacterium
CCGCCCTGCGCGCGCTTGAGCGCGCGCGCCAGCAGGAAGAAGCCTCGCGCGGCCAGGCGCTCGAGGAACAGCTCGGAGAAAAGAAGCACGTGCGGCACGGCACTGCGCGCGTGAGCGCGCTCCGCACCTGCTGGCGGCTCGCGCCCGCGGGTCCCTCCGCGGGTTTCTCTCGCCGCCAGCGTCACTGCGCTCTGAAGAGCGCGGTCCCCCCGCCCACCCCGGGCCGGGGAAAAGCACTTGGGCACAGGTCGCGCCGCTTGCCCCCCGCCGCGGTTCCCCCCTTAGGAATCCCCCCTCCAGGCGCCCCCCGAATCATGGCATCCCCTAAGGGGGGCACCGCTCCCCCCACCCGCTCTCTGTTCGCTTCGCTCACTGCGTGTGGGGCCCCTGGGGGGCTGCGCGTGGCCCAAGGGCCCCGGGCCACTGACGTCACGCCCTGTGCACTCGTCGCGCTCCGCGCGAAGCAGCCCTCCGGCCCCGTCCGCCCCCGCTGGGGGCTCCCCTCGTGAAATGCCGCGTGCGGCACTGCACTCCTGGCCGCGTGAGCGGCCGCGCCGAAATCCCCGCGCTGCGCAGGCCGCTGTCGCGGCCCGTGCTCGCCGCTCTCGGTGAAGCAACTGCCCTGCGGCCGGCGCTCGCGTCCCGCTGCGCCGCCCGCCACGCGGGGAGCGACCACCGCGGTCACGCCGGCGATCGGGGCGGCGGTGGATCTCGGTAGCGGTGCCAGCGTGCTCGACCTCGACGTTCTCCGACTCGATCAACGTCGCGTCGACGTCGATCACCGGCACAGTTCGCGCCAGGAGTTGGAGATCACTCCGAATAGCAAAGCCCGTCGCTGCAGACGACTCCGCGCTGTCCGCGACAGTTACTTAGGCTGTCGATCTTCCGGAGATCGGCCTCGTGCGCCTTCCAATTCACTTCGTAGAATTCGGCCACCTTGTTTCGGTTGACCGCAACCTTGCACTCGCTATGGCCGCCGTCTGGAACGAGCGCGATGAGCACGCATTGATCTGTCGTGGAGCACGCCCGAAGGGATTCGGTCGCTGCTGACTCTTCGTGGGTTCGGGGGGCGGTCGCGCCCTCTGCGGGAGAGCCCTGCGCGCTCGTGGAATGCCGGCACGACACGCCGCCCACAGCGATGGCTCCGAAGATGAGCACCCACAAGATCAGTCGTGCGTGCATCCCGCCCATGTCCTCTCCGCAGCCACCGGGTCCCCTCCGTACATCAGGAAGTGCATTTCACGCTCTTCGTCGCATGCGAACTCGCCTGTCGACATCCCTTCAATCTGGTCCGCGTGGCTGCTCAGTCCAAAGATGGCCAGACCCTTCACGTGCCCGAGTTCGTGGGCGATTACCTCTTCTACGCTCGTCGTCTTTCCGTCTGCGGATAGGTCGAGCGCGCTCAGAAGGACGTTCGCGATGTCGATGACCGCGGTGGTCGTCGGCGTAGCCGCACACTCGCCAGCAGCAAACGTGGCCCCAGCTTGTCGGTCGACAATGATCGGTGGGTTGAGCGGGATGGTGACACTTAGGCTTCCAAATCCAACGACGGCGTCGAACACCGAGAAGAAGGAGAACGAGTACCCGCGCCCCCTCATACCGTCGAGGAACTTGTCGACCTGCGCCCCGTTCCCGTAGAGCTCTCCCGCGAGGACGCGCCCCCCGGACTTGAATTGGTTGAACAACTTCTTCGTCGGCCCGGAATACGTGCTGAGCGTTCGCCCGGTCGGGTCCGTCGCCATCGTCGGCATGTTCTTCACGTAGCTGTAGAGGTTCGGGCCGGCGATCATCCCCACCCGGTCAGGCCCCAGGAACACCGCCTCTCGTGGGGAAAAGAAGCGATCGCGGTATTCGATCAGCCCATCGCCGTCGTGCCATCGGCCCGTGAAGCCCACGTCGATCGCTGCGACACCGCCCCCGAGATCCGCGCGAGCGCCGTACGCGTCGAAGTCGAAGCGGCGGCCGATCCCGCCGCTGGCGTCAGCGATCGCGTAAACACTGCCGAGCCCATCCGTCAGTGGGTACGCCACTGCGCCCGCCCTCTTGAAGGCGAACACCTCATCGAGCTGCTTCGGGTTGTTGAGGTAGCTGATACTGGTCGCGCTCGCCCCGTCGAGCTCCTCGAGCACGCTTTGGCCGTCGAGCAAATAGCGAGTCGTGCCGGCGGCGTCGATACGCTCGATCCGCGCGCCGAAGGCGTCGTAGCTGTTGCTCGTCGCCGGCCCAGTGGGCGGTGTGACCGAACTCAACCGATTGTCCTTCGTCCAACCGTACGTAGTGCCCGCGGATCCAGTCGTGGTGCTCAGGAGGTTGCCGTTGAGGTCGTAGGCGAAGGCGGTGTGGACGCCGGCGATGGAGTCGGACGTCACCAGCTGGTTGAAGACGTTCAGTCGGTCCACTGCAGTTGCATCGTACTTCGCGACACTTCCCCGATGCGTTTTCGGCCCTTGCAGCCTCTCGAGCCTGACGAAGCAGAGCGAAATCCTGCTCGAGACCCTGACGCGAGTTTCTGAGCCCGCGGCCGCGAGCTCGGGCAACCGCGCGGCGTGCGCGGTGGCGGCGAGGAGCATCGTGTACGCGGCGGCGGTGCGGAGCACTGGGGGCGCATTCTACTCGGCTCGAGCGAGCGCGGGGCGCGTTGAGCTTCGGCGACGGTGGTGCCGTGGGCAGGGATGGGGGGCGAGGGGAAGGGAAGCCTTGCTCGAGCCGGCGCGGTGGTGGCGTGCCCCAATCTGTACGGTTTGCTATAATTGGGGCCAAGAGGCAGCCATGACTGAAGTCACCACTACCGAAGCCCGAGACACCTTCGCCGAGCTGGTCGGCCGTGTGGCCTACGGGAAAGAGCGCGTCGTCATCACCCGCAACGGCAAGCGCCAGGCAGTCGTGGTCCCCGTCGAAGACTTTGAGCGGCTCGTCGCGCTCGAGCGCGAGCGCGGCCTCACCGCGCTGCGGCGCCTCCAGGACAGCGCCGTCAGTCGCGGGCTCGACAAGCTGACGCCCAAGGCCATCGACGCCGAGATTCAGGCCGTCAGAGCCGAGCGGCGCCGGAAGCGCAAAGCGTGAGGGTGGTGCTCGACACCAACGTCGTGGTGTCCGCCTTCCTCACCCCGTCGGGAGTGCCGGCCGAGGTCCTTCGGCGGGCCCTCGGCGGTGAGCCGGTCCCTCTCTACGATGAGCGCATCCTCGCCGAGTACCGCGAGGTGCTCGAGCGGCCGAGGTTCAAGCTCGACACCGAGGACGTCACCGCCGTCCTCGAGCTGCTCGCCGCGAAGGGCGAGCGCGTGACGGCGGCGCCGCTCGTGTTGGTGAAGCTGCCCGACCCGGATGACCTACCCTTCATCGAAGTGGCTGTGGCCGGCCAGGCCGACGCGTTGGTGACTGGCAATCCACGACACTTCCCGGACACCGGCGGCGTCGAGCTCCTCTCCCCGCGGCAGCTCCTCGAGCGGCTCGAGGACGCCGATAGGTAGTCGCGCATTCGCGGGGCGCGGGTCCTTCTCTTGCCGGCTTCTCTTCAGCTGCCGTCACTCGAAAATCGGGGGTACCCAGCACCGGCCCAGGTGGAGATCTCCGCTCCTGGGGGCAGCGAGGGCCCTCGTTTTCTCGGCGCACCTTCGAAAATCGGGTTGGGCGCGTTTCCGCGGTGTCGTTGATCCTCTCGGTGATCAGCTCGGCGCTCGCCGCCGGCGCGGGTCGCTCCCCGAAAGAGCGCGGCGCAGCGGGACGCGAGCCGCCGCGCTCGTCAGGCGCAGCCTGAAGTGTTGTTCCCGGTCAGCGGCCGGCGCAGCGGCACGCGAGCGCCGGCCGCCGTGCTTCTTCTACGAGAGCGGCGAGCACGGGCCGCGACAGCGGCCTGCGCAGCGCGGGGGATGACGCGTGGGCCGCGCCGGCGGCCAGCCACGTGCAGTGCCGCACGCGGCCTTTCACGAGGGGAGCCCCCAGCGGGGGCGGACGGGGCCGGAGGAGCTTGCGCAGCAAAGACTGCACAGGGCGTGACGTCAGTGGCCCGGGGCCCTTGGGCC
>JAYVRT010000801.1:0-14362 GCA_043776025.1 Archangiaceae bacterium
CGACCATGTCGAACAGCTGCTGGCCGGAGACCACGCTCTTGCCGAACTTGTTGGCCACGCCCCCGCTGACCACCAGCCCCATCGCCAGCGGATCTCCACCCGAGCCGAGGTGCCCGAGGTTCACCGGGAAGAGGAAGGCCGGCTTCGACTCGTCGACCGCGAGCGGAAACGTCGCCGCGGGGTTGGTGAGGATCTTGGCGCTCACACAGCCGGTGCCGCTCATCGCCGCCGCCACCGCGAAGCAACAAAGGACGAAGTGCCTTCGGTTCATGGCTGGCTCATTAGGCGACGCGGCGCGAGAGGTCCACCCAGTCGGTGCGCTTCTTCCCCGGCAGTCGTACTAGAAGCCGTCTCGTGCCGTTCACCCTGCTGGCTGGCTCGTCGCACCCCGCGCTCGCCGCCGCGGTGGCCAAACAGCTGGGCGTGACGCTGGGCCGATGCCAGTGCGAGCGGTTCCCCGACGGCGAGATGCAGATCGAAGTCGAGTGCGACGTGCGCGGCCACGAGGTCTTCGTCCTCCAGTCGCTCCATGCCCCGGTCGGCGAGCACCTGCTCGAGCTGGCGCTGCTGGCCGACGCGCTCCATCGCGGCGGCGCGATGGGGGTGACCGCGGTGGTGCCCTACCTCGGCTACGCGCGGCAGGACCGTCGCGAGCTGGGCCGTGAGCCGCTCGGCGCCCGGGTGATGGCCGAGCTGCTCGCCGCGGGGAGAATCAACCGCCTCGTCTGCCTCGACCTCCACAGCCGCGCCGTCGAGGGCTGCTTCCCCCAGCCGGTCGAGCACGCCTCGGCGATCGACGCCCTCGCCGCGCAGCTGCGCGATCTGCCGCGGCCGTCTGTCGTCATCTCGCCCGACCTGGGCGCGGTGAAGCGCGCCGAGCAGTACGCCCGGCTGCTCGACCTGCCGGTGGCGATCGTCCACAAGCAGCGCCTCACCGGCGCCGAGGTCTCGGCCCGCGGCGTGGTGGGAGACGTCAAGGGCCTCTATCCCCTGGTGGTGGACGACATGATCTCCACTGGGGGGACGATGGCCGCCTCGATTCAGGCGGTGCTCGACGCCGGCGCTCTGCCCGAGGTGACGATCGCCGCGACCCACGGACTCCTCGTCGGCCAGGCGATCGAACGGCTGGGCAAGCTCCCGGTGCGCAAGGTGTTGATCACCGACAGCGTGCCGCCGCCCCCCGCCTCGCCGCTGCCGGTGCAGGTGGTCAGCGCCGCGCCGGTGCTTGCGGGCGTGGTCAAACGCCTCGTCGCGCGGTAACACTGGGCGTTTCGCGTGCGGTCCGTCACCTTTCTCTTTTCAGGGGTTCTGAAATGAACGCATTTCGAGTCGCGCTGTCGGTGTGCGTCGTCCTGGCGATGGTCGGCTGTAGCAGCAGCACCGGAGGCAGCGGCGGCGCGGGCGGCGGAGGCAAGGGCGGAGGGACCGGTGGCGGCACGGGCGGTGGCTCCGGCGGCAGCGGAGGAAGTGGCGGCGGCGTCGGAGGCGGCGGGGGAAGTGGCGGCGGCGGCGGTGGCAGCGGCGGAAGTGGCGGTGGAAGTGGCGGTGGAAGTGGCGGAAGTGGCGGAAGTGGCGGAAGTGGCGGAAGTGGCGGCGGCGGCGGCGCGGGTGGCGGTGCGGGTGGCGGTGCGGCCTATCCGACCTGCCTGTCGACCTACGCCGGTGGCTGCGCGGCGCCGCAGGACCTCACCGACGGCGGAGCAACCGTCACCGTCGACTGGAGCCAGGTGTTCGGCAACTCCCACTGCATCAAGGTCAAGCGCACCCAGGGCGTGGCGTTCACCAACGTCGGGGGCTTCCACCCGCTCGAGCAGGATTGCGGGCCCGAGGAGTTCCTCTCGGGCACCCAGGGCAGCGACTTCACCCAGCACTTCGACGCCGGCCTCTACGGGGTCCACTGCTCCAACCACGGCACGGCGGACGGGCTGGGGTCGATGAACCTGGCGATTCAGTCGATTCCCTAGGCCGCGTCACCGGCGGTGCATTTTTCCACGCAACCCGCGGGTGACACCCTGCGACAATACGGGTGCGGTCGAGGCTGAATACTGCCCACTGCACTTCACACTGCACCCGCACGAATGCTCCACCCCGTGCCAAGCGGCCTCACATTTTGGGGCCGCGCCGGTTGATCCAGTTCAACTCTGAAATGGCCCCGCGTTCGCAGTACCGGTCTTCATGTTCAAGGGGATCGTCACTGTGGGGTTTCTCGCGCTGGTCGCTTCGGGGTGTGGCGGCGAAGCCGGGGCCCTCCCGCAGGCGGTCGTCAGCTACAAGTTCGACGCGAAGGTGGCGATCAACCCCACCCAGCCGGTGGCCAAGGAGCGCGTCAGCTTCTCACTCGAGGTCACCAGCAGCAGCAACGCCGCGGTGAAGACCGACATCATCTTGAAGGTCGTCAACGCCAAGAACGAGACCCAGTACGAGTCGAACTGGGACAACGTCCTCTTCCACGAGAACGAGGTCTGGAACCTCACCCAGGGCTTCTTGCCGGACTCCAACGCCATCAACGCCGCGTGGACCGTTCAGATTGTGGTGAAGGACCACGCGACCGGCGAGGTGCTGTTCGACCAGGCCGCGGCGAAGCTCGACTTCACCAAGTAGCCGCCGGCTACTGCAGCCCGGGTTTGGGCGCCTGGACTTCGATTGGCTTGAGGACCTCGACGCATTTGTTTCCGGCTGAGTCGAAGGTCTCGATGGTTATTTTGTAGGCCCGGCCGTCTTCGAAGGTGAAGCTGCCGGAGCATGCGTCGTGACCGAGCGCTGCTTCTCCCCCGTTGATGGGCACGGGGTAGCGCTGTTCGGCGCTGGCGCCGCGGGCCCGCTTCAGGGTGACGACGAAGTAGGCGGCGGCGTCTTCGGCGAGCGTGGTGCGAAGCTTCAGGTAGCTTTCGTTGCTGTCTTTGCGGAAGTAGCCCTCGGCCACCGCCGGCTTCACCTGGTACTTCGGCGCCGTCTTGTCGACGCCCGAGAAGCGGGGGTCGTTGGGGTCCTTGACGTTCTTGTCGCCTCCGCCCGTGGTCCAGGTCATCGTCTCCAGGCCCGTCTCGTTGAGCACCTGGTAGCCGGGCAGCAGCTTGTCGATCAGCAGCGTGTACTGCCGGTGCGGAATCAGCGCCCGGTTGGGCACCAGCACCACCGCCACCCGGTTCATGTCGCTGGTCCAGTAGTCCGTGCCTTTGGTCTTGCCGATCTTGACGATGACGACGTCGTCCACCGCCTTGAGCACCAGGTCTTCGCCCGAGGAGAGGCGCTCGACGCGGGCCTTCTCCTTGCCCACTCCCTCGAGAATGAAGCGGGAGTTGGTCGGAATCACCGAGCCGGGGGTGGGGAAGACGAAGAGCCCGTCGGGGTTGCACTTCGCCGCCGCCGCCGTGGCTGCCAGCAGGGTGAGGGCGAACAGGATGCGCGACATGTTTTCAGTGTACCGGGTTGTCGGGGTCGGTGATTTCGATCGTCCCGAACCGCGCCTCGAACTTGGCGACGTTGTCCTGGATCGCGAGCAGCAACCGCTTCATGTGCTTGGGGTTGGTGATGATGCGGGAACGGACCTTCGCCTTCGGCTGCTGCGGCTGGACGTAGATGAAGTCGAGGGTGAACTCGGTCTCGGTGTGATTCACCAGCGCCATGTTGACGTAAGTGCCGTTGGCCACATCGTCATCGAGCTGAATCTGCAGCTGGATTTCAGGAGGCTTGCCCGGGGTGTCTGCCATGAGAAGGTCCATACCATGGACGCGGCGAAGACGGCTTCATTCACCCTCGGCCCGCCCAGCTCCGAAGCGACCGCGGCGGTGCTGTTGCTTCACGGCTTCACCGGCAGTCCCTGGGAGGTCCGGCCGCTGGGGGAAGCGCTCGCCGCCCGCGGGTTTCACGTGCGCGCGATTCGCCTGCCCGGCCACGGCATCGGCCCGGAAGGAATGGCCTGGGTCACCTGGCGCGACTGGGAGGACGCCGCGGCCGACGCGCTCGCCTCGCTGCAGGGCTTCAAGCAGGTCTTCGTCGCCGGGCTGTCGATGGGTGCTCTGCTGGGGATGCTGCTGGCGGCGCGCAATCCAGATCGCGTGCGCGGACTGGCGCTGATGGCGCCGGTGTGGAAGCTGCGCCAGCTCGACGGAAGGCTGCTGCGCGCGCTGCGCTGGCTGCCGCTGCCGCAGTGGACCGGGCTGTGGGTCAAGAAGACCGCCACCGACCTCGAGGACCCCGAGGCGCGCGCCGACGCGCCGATTCTCGAGCGGTACCCGCTGGCGCGGCTCTACGACCTGTTCACGATTCAGGACCACGCCCGCGCGGCGCTCCCCGACGTGCGCTGCCCGGCGCTGGTGGCCGCCGCCGAGCACGACCACGTGGTCAACTTTCGCAGCGTCGAGCAGTTGGCCGAGCAGCTGCCCCGGGCCCAGCTGCTGCGGCTGCGCCAGGGGTTTCACATCCTCCCCCGGGACAAAGACCGGGCGGTGTTGGCCGACGCGGTCTGCGGATTCTTCGACTCTCTGGCCGGCGCAGAACCGTTCCGCTAAATCCAAGGCCATGGCCAGAGCTCGGTATGTGCTGTCGATCGACCAGGGCACCACCGGCACCCACGTCTCTGTCGTCGACGCGAAGGTGCGGGTGGTGGGGAAGGCGTACCGCGAGTTCACTCAGCACTTCCCCAAGCCGGGCTGGGTGGAGCACGACCTGCTGGAGATCTGGCAGTCGGTCGAGCTCTGCATCGGCAAGGCGCTGCGCGACGCGGGCATCTCCGGCAGGGACCTCGCGGCGATCGGCATCACCAACCAGCGCGAGACCACCGGCCTGTGGACCCGCGCCGGCAAGCCGGTGCATCGGGCGATCGTCTGGCAGGACCGGCGGACCTCCGAGTACTGCGCCGAGCTCAAGGCCCGCGGAGAAGAGGCCCGGGTGCGGCAGACGACCGGGCTGGTGCTCGACCCGTACTTCTCCGGCACCAAGCTGCGGTGGCTGCTCGACAACGTGAAGGGCGCCGCGGCGATGGCCGAGGCCGGCGAGCTGTGCTTCGGCACCATCGACTCCTGGTTGGTCTTCAAGCTCACCGGGCACGCGGCCCACGTCACCGACGTCTCCAACGCCAGCCGGACGCTGCTGATGGGCCTGCAGTCGCTGCAGTGGGACGAGGGGATGCTGACGCTCTTCGGAATTCCGAAGTCGCTGCTGCCGCGCATCGGCGCCTCCGCCGAGCTCTATGGGCTGACCCGGGGAATGAAGTCGCTGCCCGACGGAATCCCGGTGGCGGGGATGGCGGGGGACCAGCAGGCGGCGCTCTTCGGCCAGGCCTGCTTCGCGCCCGGCGAGGCCAAGTGCACCTACGGCACCGGCGCGTTCTTGCTGATGAACGTCGGGGACCAGCCGGTGGCCTCGAAGGCCGGGCTGCTGTCGACGGTGGCGTGGAAGGTCGGCGGCCAGACGAACTACGCGCTCGAGGGCAGCGCCTTCATCGCCGGCGCGGCGGTGCAGTGGCTGCGCGACGGGCTGAAGCTGATCAAGAAGGCCTCGGACATCGAGAAGCTCGCGGCGCAAGTGAAGCAGACCGGAGAGGTGGTCTTCGTCCCCGCGCTCGCAGGCCTCGGCGCCCCTCACTGGCGGCCGGAGGCGCGCGGCCTGTTCGCCGGCATCGATCGCTCGACCACCTCGGCGCACCTGGCGCGGGCGGTGCTCGAGGGCATGGCGCTGCAGATCTTCGAGCTCGCCGACGCGATGCGGCTCGACAGCGGGCGCGACATCCCGGCCTTCAAGGTCGACGGGGGCGCGGTGAGCAACGACCTGTTGATGCAGTTCCAGGCCGACATCCTCGGCACGCCGGTGGTCCGGCCGAAGAACGCCGAGACGACCAGCCTCGGAGCGGCCTTCCTCGCGGGCCTGGGCGCCGGCGTCTGGCAGTCGCCGGAGGAGATTCGAAAGTCGTGGAAGGCGGACAAGGTCTTCAAGCCGAAGATGTCGGCGGAGACGCGGGCGCGGCACTTGAGCAAGTGGCGTGACGCCGTGAAGCGCGCGTGAGGCGTGGGCTCTTCGCGGTGCTGCTCGCGGCGGCCTGCAACAAACCCTCGGGGCCCGACGCGGGGTCGATTCGAACGCATCGGTCCACCGACCTGCGCACCGCGGTCATCGAGAGCTTCCCCGAGTTTCGGGGCGCGCGGGTCAACGAGGCCTCGGCGACGATGCGCCGGGTGCTCGACCGGAAGGTGCCGCTCGACGCGGCGGCGGAGGCGATCAAGAAGAACGAGTTCGCGGTGACGGTCGACGGGGGGACGCTCTTCGCGACCCGGAAGCCGTACGCGCTTCAGATCGACGGCGCGACGCTGACGCTGAAGATGCCGCTGGTCGAAGCAGACGTCAGCCGAATGGTGACGACGCCCAGCCCGCCGACGAGCGAGCAGCTGGTGCTGTGGTTTCCCAAAGTGGAGGGCGCGCGGGTGGTCTTTGAGGAGTTCCGCCTGGAGATCCACTACGAGGGCACCGTCGGCCGCGCTGGGTACATCGCCTGGCAGATGGTCGACCTCAACACCCAGGGCACTTGGCGGGTCGAGGCCTGGCCCGAGGGTTACGAGCGGGTGCGCCGACCCGATGGCGGCGGAGGCGGGACGCCCGACGAGTACTCGCTGAGCCTGGTGGACACCAACACCAACGCGCGGATCGACCTTCACCGCCACGGCGCCTTCGTCGACCTCGCCTACGTCTTGAAGACCGAAGAGCTGCGGTAGATGAAGATTCTGGCCTCTTCCAACGTCAGGGAGCCCTCGATGCTTCGAACTGTGGGTCTTTGCCTCCTCTTCCACGCCGGCCTGGCGAGCGCGGCCGGCGCCGTCGTCGACTACGGGCCCCCGACGCGGGAGCACGTCGAGCTGCGCGCCGCGATGATCAAACACCAGTCACTTCAGATGCTCAGCGAGGTGATTCCAGTGGTGTTCCGGCTTCCCCGGACGATGACGCTCCGCGCCCGCGAGTGCGACACCGCCAATGCCTGGTACCGGCCGAGCGATGGTGCGATCGAGGTCTGCTACGGCTACGTCGCTCAGCTTCAGCGGCAGCTGAGCGAGCGGGACGCGTGGGCGATGTTGGGGTTCACCCTGTTTCACGAGGTGGCGCACCTGCTGATCGCCGAGCTCAGGCTGCCAGTGCTGGGCCGCGAGGAAGACGCCGCCGACCGGTTCGCCGCCACCTTCACCCTCGCCACCGACGCTGCCCTCGGGGCGACCGTGGTCTCCGCGGCCGCGAAGTATTTCCAGGGCCAGCAGAAGCGAAAGGAGCCGACGTTCTGGGACGAGCACTCGACCCCGGCCCAGCGGTTCTACGACTTGCTGTGCCTGATGCGGGGCCGGTCGGTCGCCGAGTACGAGCGTCACGTCGACGGTGAGGTGCTGCCGGCGCCGCGCGCGGCGGGGTGTGCCGCGGAGTACCGCGAGGCCCACGACGCGTGGAACGAGCTGCTGCGGCCCTACAGCCGGGTCCGCGGCGGAAACACTTTCTAGGGCACGACGCCCGTCAGGATTCGCCGCGGGTGTCGTATGAGGCCACCCCGATGAACGCCCCGCCCGCACGTCCGGTCCCTTCGTTCTCGGCGTTGCTGTTGCTGGCGTGGCCCATCGTCATCTCCCGCTCGAGCCAGGTCATCGTCGGTGTCACCGACGCGGTGCTGGTCGCGGACCTGGGGGAAGCGGCGGTCGCGGCGACCACCACCGGCGCCCTCAACACGATGGCGCTGCTGATTCTTCCGATGGGGATCTGCTTCATCGTCTCCAGCTTCTCCTCGCAGCTGTTCGGCCAGGGCGACCTCGCTGGAGCGCGCCGCTACGGCTTCTACGGCCTGGGAGTGGCGCTCGCCGGCGGGCTGGCCTGCATCGCGGGCACTTTCGCCGTCGGGCCGTTGCTGGCCCACCTCGACTACGCCCCCGAGGTGCGCACCTTGATGGTCGACTACCTCGCGGTGCGGCTGCTGTCCGGCGGAGCGGCGATCGGCATCGAGGCGCTGGCGAACTACTACGGCGGCCTGGGCAACACCCGGCTGCCGATGCTGGCGAGCCTGTCGGCGATGGTGCTCAACGTCTTGGGCAACTGGGTCTTCATCCGCGGCCACCTCGGCGCCCCGGCGATGGGCGTCAAGGGTTCGGCGCTGGCGAGCACCCTGGCGACCGGCGTCGCGTTCGCTGGGCTGCTGCTGGTCTTCCTCGTCGAGGGAAAGAAGGCCGGGGGAGTGGTGCCGAAGCTGTCGGCGGGCGAGTTCTTCCGGATGCTGAAGTTCGGGGTCCCCTCGGGGCTCAACTGGTTCTTCGAGTTCTTCGCGTTCAACTTCTTCATCAACGTGGTGGTCGCCGGCCTGGGGACGACGGCCCTGGCCGCGATGATGTCGGTGATTCAAATCAGCACCGTGTCCTTCATGCCCGCCTTCGGGCTGGCGAGCGCGGGGGCGATCCTCGTCGGGCAGGCGATCGGCGCCGACGCGAAGGACGAGGTGCCGCGCATCGTGAAGCTGACCTTCGTCTGCGGCGCCGTCTGGGAAGGCGTGGTCGGGGTGCTGTTCCTCGCGATCCCGACGCTGCTGCTGCTGCCGTTCGCCAGGGACGCGGGCGCGGTGGAGTTCCTCGCCAGCGGGAAGCGGCTGCTGATGCTCGCCGCCTGTTGGGGGCTGTTCGACGCCGCGGCCAACACCCTGGCGGAGACGCTGCGCGCGGCGGGCGACACTGCCTACACGTTGTGGATGCGGCTGGCGGTGGCGTGGCTGGTCTTCGTCCCGGGCAGCTACTTCACGGTGCGGACGTTCCACGGGGGCGACGTCGGCGCGATGCTCTGGCTCGTCGGGTACCTGGCAATCCTCGCGCTGATTCTCTGGCTGAGGTTCCAGAATGGCGCCTGGCGGAAGCTGCAGTTGGTCGGAAGCGGCCTCTAGGAAGACGGGTTTCGCCAGTGGTCCAGCGCGGTTGGTGGATTGGGTTGGCGGCGGGTGGAGGCGGGCGCTATGTGAGCCGGACACCCCATCGGCAAGGAACCCATGGCAGCCGCGATCGAACTGACGGACAAGAACTTCGAAGAGACGCTGAAGAAGGGCGGCATCCTGCTGATCGACTTCTGGGCGGACTGGTGCCCTCCCTGCCGCGCGTTCGGGCCCGTCTTCGAGGCTTCGGCGGCGAAGCATCAGGACATGGTGTTCGGCAAGGTGGACACCGAGGCGCAGCGGTCGCTGGCCGGCGCGTTCGACGTCACCAGCATCCCGACCCTGGCAATCTTCCGCGACGGAATTCTGCTCTTCAGCGAGGCGGGCGCGCTGCCGGCCGCGGCGCTGGAGAAGATCATCGAGCAGGTGAGCGGGCTCGACATGGAGAAGGTGAAGAAGGACATCGCCGAGCAGGAGAAGGCGAAGCCGAAAGCCTGAAGCTCTAGGGCATCTCGAAGCCGGCCTGCAGCCGCACGACCCAGCGCTCGTTGTCGCGCAGTTCCAGCGGCTCGCCGTTTCCGTAAAGCGCCGGCGCCTTCACCGCGGCGACCTGGGCCAGGGCGGCGAGGGTCAGCCACCAAGAGGGCCGCCGGACCCCGAAGACCGGGCCGACGTAGATGGCATCGCCGTAATAGTTGCCGCGCTCGAGGCCGAGGCGGTTTCGCAGCTCGAAGCCCGAGGTGAAGCCGTTGGCGAGGCGGTAGACGACGCCGCCGCTCTGCTCCAGGTGCGTCTCGGGGCCGGTGGCGCCGTCCCTGCGCACCGAGAAGTCAGCCGAGGCGTTGAGGGCAAACAGAAAGTCGCCGAGCCACTTCTCCGCGCCCAGCCGCAGCTCGAGGAAGACGAGGTCCGGGCCCACCGCCAGGGTGCTGGTGACCCCCGCTCCCACCGGGTCGGCGCGCCCGTCGAGCGGCTGCCAGCGCCAGCGGGTGACGGCGGTGCCCTCGGCGGTGCGGGTGCCGGCGCCCAGGCCGAGCTCTTCGATTGCCACCGCCAACAGCAGCTGCGCCTCGAGGGTGGAGGTGACACCGAAGGCGACGCCGACGCCGGTCTCGAACTTGAGGTA
This sequence comes from Archangiaceae bacterium, assembly GCA_043776025.1. Classification (GTDB taxonomy): domain Bacteria; phylum Myxococcota; class Myxococcia; order Myxococcales; family Myxococcaceae; genus JAYVRT01. The sequence goes on from JAYVRT010000801.1 coordinate 10,002, forward strand.
CGGCTCGCGTCTGCCGAAGTGTGGGGTCTCCGACAGCAGCAGCTCGTGGGAGCCCTTGTCGACGGTCGGGCCGGCGAGGGTGAACGCCAGCGTGCGCTCGGTCGCGATGGCGGCGCTCGAGGCGAGCAGGGCGGTGACGAGCAGGGTGCGCATCGACGAAAGCGGGCCTATCAGGTCAGCTCGTCGTCGTCGTCCGCTTCGACGAGCTCGTCGGCGAAGGAGATCCGCAGCTCGGAGTCGCTCTCGACGATGACCCAGCGGGCGTCGGGGCCGGACTTGAGCGCCACCCCGCGGCCCGAGAGCCGCCGCACCTGCGGCCAGCGGTGCGGGTCAGTGACCTCGATGGTGATGCCCGGGTTGGTCACCGGCTCGTCGAGGGCGGGCAGGGCGAGCCGTTCTTCCGGAGTCTCGGGGCTCTCGACGACCACAGCGGCTGGCGCCGGGCGGGCCTCGCGGAGGTTCTTGCGCAGCTCGAGTCGAATCAGCTCGGAGATGAGGTCGAGGTCGTCGGGCTTCAGCTCGAGGGCGAGCCGGAGCGCGGCGACAGCGCGGGGGAAGTGGCCGAGCTCGGCGAGCATCGCCGCGGCGCGCTGGTAGGAGTCGATCGCCTCGGGGACCCGCTGAAGCCGCCGGAGCGTCTCCGCGTGGCGCACCCACAGCTGGGGGTCGCGGGGGTACTGGAGCAGCATCTGGCGATAGAGCACCTCGGCCTGGGCGAACTTGCCCCGGGCCGAGAGCTCTCCTGCTTCTTCGCGCAGCTGCCGCAGCTCCATCACCGTGACTGTTAACGCAGCCCGGCCCGCGGAGCAAAGCTCAGCGCTGCTCGCTCATCAGCTTGGTGAAGTCGGCTGCAATCAGCGACGAGCGGAACTTGGTGCTCAGCCCCAGCGCGTGCATCGGGTTGACGGTGTGGGGCGCGGCGAGCTTAGCGACGTCGAGGCGGGTGAGGTCGGAGTTGAACAGCTCGAGCACCATCCCCAGTTGCTTCGCGGTGACGTAGTTGGCGGCGAGCACCGAGCGGCACATGTCGGCCTTGGTGAGGTCGGACGGGGTGGCGCGCAGCGAGTTGTAGAAGCCGTTGAAGCTGTCGCGATCCATCGCCCAGCCGCCACGGCCGCGGGACATGGTGCAGCCAGGGTCGTCACCGGTGCCGCAGTCGCGCGCGGCGGCGGGCGGGGGCGGCCCGGCCGGCCCAGGAGCGCCCTGGGGCCCCCCGGCGGCGACGAGGTCGATTCGCGCCTCCTTGAACGCCAGCTCGTTGCGGTTGCCGTCGAACATCGAGATCCGCACGAGGAACTGGCTCCCGCTGGTGCTGCGCAGCAGCCGCGCCGGGAAAAACTGGGTGTAGACGTTGTTCCAGACGTACGGGTCGGAGGGCGCGGTGTACTGCGGGCCGGCGACCCAGTCCGTCCACTCGCCCGCCTGCGAGCGGATGTGGCCGGCGAAGTAGAACGGCGTCCGGCCGATGCCGCGCACAGATGCCGAGGGGAGGTCCACCCGCACCCCGGCCTCGCCGTTGACCCGCTCGCCGTAGATGACGCGCAGCTCTCCGAGGGTCGCCTCGAGCGCCCGGCCCGGCGGGGGAGGCGGCGGCGGGTTGTTGTTCGGCGGCATCCGGTCGTCGTCGTCATCGTCCTTGTGGCGGTGGCGGTGCTCCTTGCGGTCGTCGTCGCGGTCGAGCTGGCTGCGGGCGCCGTTGAGCGTGCTGACCGCGAGGTTCACCCGGTCGGCGACCTTCTGGGGGCAGCCCAGCTGGATGCTCTGCACCTGCAGCTGGGTGACGTTGACGAGCAGCTCGTTGAGCCGGCGCTCGGTGGTGCCGCGGCGAATTGACTCGAGGTCGTCGATCGACCGGCCGATGCCGTTGACCAGCGTCTTGCAGTTGGGGCTGCCGCCGCGGTTGGCGGCCTTGACCGCGTCCTCGAGGGCATCGGTGGCGTCGTCGATGCTGTCCTTGAACGGGTTTGCCAGGGCCAGGCAGGGCACGAAGGCCAGGATTGCGAGCAGTCGGGTCATCGAATTCCCCATGTCATCGAAGGACGCAGACCCCCTTTTGGCATTCACCTGTTCCGCTTGCACCAGTTGGTCGTTCTGGTAGACGCCCCGCGCCATGGCATCCACCGCAACTGCAGGTCGAGTCACTCAGGTTCTGGGTCCCGTCATCGACGTCGAGTTCCCGCCGGGTGGTCTGCCCGAGGTCTACACCGCGCTGAAGGTGACCAACCCCGGCATCAGCAAGTTGGCCGACAACCTCACCGTCGAGGTCGCCCAGCACCTGGGTGAGAACACGGTGCGCTGCATCGCGATGGACACCACCGACGGCCTGTCGCGTGGCACCGAGGTCCGCAACACCGGCAAGCCGATTCAGATGCCGGTGGGCAAGGCGACCCTGGGGCGGATCCTCAACGTCATCGGCGAGCCGGTGGACGAGCTGGGGCCGATCGTCGTCGACAAGTACCTGCCGATTCACCGCCAGCCGCCGAAGTTCACCGAGCAGGACGTGAAGGTGCAGATGTTCGAGACCGGCATCAAGGTCGTCGACCTGCTCTGCCCGTTCACCCGCGGCGGGAAGATCGGCCTGTTCGGCGGCGCCGGCGTCGGCAAGACGGTGCTCCTGATGGAGCTGATCCGCAACGCGGCGATCTTGAAGGGCGGCTTCTCGGTGTTCGCCGGCGTCGGCGAGCGCACCCGCGAAGGCAACGACCTCTACCGGGAGTTCATCGAAGGCGATGTGATCAAGGTGAAGAAGGACGAGAAGACCAACCACCCGATCCTCGACGACAAGGGCAAGATTCAGCTGCTCGACGGCAAGTCGCAGGCGGTGCTCGTCTACGGCCAGATGAACGAGCCGCCTGGGGCCCGTGCCCGCGTCGCGCTCTCGGCGCTCTCGATGGCCGAGTACTTCCGCGACGACGAAGGCCGCGACGTGCTCCTCTTCGTCGACAACATCTTCCGCTTCACCCAGGCCGGCTCTGAAGTCTCCGCGCTGCTGGGCCGCATTCCCTCCGCGGTCGGTTACCAGCCGACGTTGGCCACCGAGATGGGTGACCTGCAGGAGCGAATCACCACCACCACCAAGGGTTCGATCACCTCGGTGCAGGCCGTCTACGTGCCCGCCGACGACTTGACCGACCCGGCGCCGGCGACGACGTTCGCCCACCTCGACGGAACGGTGGTGCTCAACCGGTCGATCGCCGAGCTGGCGATCTTCCCTGCCGTCGACCCGCTCGACTCGACCTCGCGCATCCTGGACCCGCAGGTCCTCGGGCCGGAGCACTACGCGGTCGCGCGCCGGGTGCAGGGCATCCTCCAGCGCTACAAGGAACTGCAGGACATCATCGCGATCCTCGGAATGGACGAACTGTCGGACGACGACAAGCTGGTCGTCTCTCGCGCGCGGAAGATGCAGCGCTTCCTCTCCCAGCCGTTCTTCGTCGCCGAAGTCTTCACCGGCACCCCGGGGCAGGCGGTGACGCTGCAGGAGACGATTCGCGGCTTCAAGGAGATCGCCGACGGCAAGCACGACGACCTGCCGGAGCAGGCCTTCTACATGGTCGGCGGCATCGACATGGCGATCGAGAAGGCGAAGAAGCTGGCGGCGCAGGCCTAAGCGATGGGGCGCCTGCACGTCGAGGTCGTCACGCCCGAACGGCGGCTGGTCAAGGTCGAGGCCGACGAGGTCGTCGCGCCGGGCGCCGACGGCCTGTTCGGCGTGCGGCCCGGCCACATCGCGTACCTGGCGACGATGCAGCCCGGCCTGTTGACGGTGAAGGAAGGCACCTCCGAGCAGCGCTACTTCGTCGCCGGTGGGTTCGTCGAAGTGGGCGACGACGCGGTGCGGGTGCTGGCCGACGTCGCCGAGCCGCTGGAGAGCATCGACGTCGCCGAGGCGAAGAAGCGCGTCGAGACCGCCGAGGCGAAGCTGCTGGAGATTTCTCCCTCGCTGCCGGCGTACGAGCTGCAGCGGGACGCCGCGCGCACCGCGAAGGTCCGCTACGAGCTCGCGACGAAGCGGTAGTCGTGGCCGCGCCGTTCGAGCTGTTCCACCTCATCGCCGACGAAGGCAGCGCCCGGGTGCGGCGCTTCGTCGTCGAGCACGACCTGGTCGAGGTGGTGCGCTTTCGCAACGCCGTCTACGAGGAGCCGAAGGCGCGGCTGGGGGAGCTCAACGGCCAAGCGCCGGCCTTGTGGGACGGGGAGAAGCTGTACGTCGGCGCCGACGCGGCGATCGCCCGGCTCCGCGCGTATCTCGACGTCGGCCGCGCCTGAAAAAAAAGAGGCCGCCCTCTCTCGAAGGCGGCCTCGAAAAACACTTGCGACATCCTCCGCGGAAACTTTTCTAGTTCGCCGCGGAGGGGGTC
>JAYVRT010000802.1:0-4007 GCA_043776025.1 Archangiaceae bacterium
GGCACTGGCGGCACTGGCGGCACTGGCGGCACTGGCGGCACTGGCGGCACTGGCGGCAATGGCGGCAATGGCGGGACTGGCGGGACTGGCGGGACTGGCGGGACCGGCGGCAGCGGCGGGACTGGCGGCACCGGCGGGACGGGCGGCGGCACGAACGCGAACTCGGGTGGCTGCAACGCGGGAGCGGGTCCGGCTTCGCTCGCTCTTGCATTCCTCGCCGCGGCAGCCTTGCGGCGGCGGTTCGCTGCTCGCAGGTGACCCGCGGTCTCGCGCTGCTGGGGCTGACGCTCACGTCCGTCGCACTGGCTCAGTCGGTGCGGCAGGACCGCGAGCTGATGCACACCAACGTGCGCATCGAGATCGCTGATCAGGCGAGCGACGAGGTCCTCGAGGCCGCTTTCGAGGACGGCTTCGGGGTGTTCGTGCAGATTGACCAGACGATCAACGAATGGAAGCCCGACTCCGCGCTGGGGAAGATCAACGCCGGCGGGGGAGGGGCAGCCGTCCCGGCTCCCCCCGAGGTCTGCGAGGTGATTCGCACCTCGGTGGAGGGCGCAAAGAAGACCAACGGCCTGTTCGACCCCACCTGGGCGACGCTGCGCGAGCTGTGGCGCTTCGGCGACGGCGACGCTCCGAAGGTCCCCGCGGCCGACGCCGTGAAGAAGCAGTGCGCGCTGGTCGGCTACCGCGACGTCGAGCTCAAGCCGACGAAGGACGGCAGCTGCACCGTGCGCCTCAAGCGGCCAGGGATGAAGCTCGGCCTGGGCGGGCTGGTGAAGGGGTGGGGCGTCGACCGCGCGGTGGCGAAGCTGCGCGCCCGCGGCTTGAAGAACTTCTTCATCCAGGCGGGCGGAGATCTCTACTTCGCCGGGAAGAACCGCGATCGGCCCTGGCGCTCGGGCGTGCGCGATCCGCGCGGGCCGCCCGACAAGCTCTTCGCCAAGCTCGAGGTCGAGGATCGCGCGTTCTCCACCAGCGGCGACTACGAGCACTTCTTCGAGGTGGACAAGATCCGCTACCACCACATCATCGACCTGCGCACCTGCTGGCCGGCGAACGCGTCGCGCTCGGTGACGGTGCTGGCGAAGACCGCGACCGACGCCGAGCTCCTCACCAAGTCGGCGTTCGTCCTTGGCGGCGAGAAGGGGCTGGCGCTCGTTGAGTCGATGGGCGCCGCGGCGGTCATCGTCGGCGCCGACAACCACGTCTACGTCTCGAAGTCACTCGCCGGGAAGCTCGAGTCCTGGCCGCCGACGCCTTAGCCGCTACAGCCCGTGCGCCTTGAGCACCGCCGCAAGCTCCGGCGGCAGCGGGCTCTCGACCTTCAGCTTCTGTCCCGTCACCGGGTGGGTGATCTCCAGCGAGCGCGCGTGGAGGAAGAAGCGCGCAAAGCCCGGCTCGGCCCGCCCCCCGTAGAGCGCGTCGCCGACGATCGGCGCCCCGACGGCGGCGAGGTGGGCGCGGACCTGGTGCATCACCCCGGTGAGGATCCGCACCTCCACCTGCGCGTACTCTCCGTTGCGCCCGAGCACCTTGAACTCGCTGTGCGCGTCGCGGGCGTCGGCGCCGACTCCGGCCACCGGACGGACGCGCTCTCCATGGTGGGCCAGCGGCAGCTCGATCTCACCCTCGTCCGCCAACGGCCCGGTGATCAGCGCGAGGTAGCGCTTGTCGGCGCCGCTGCCCGAGAACGCCTCTCGCATCTTCTCCCAGGCGGCGCGGGTGCGCGCGGCGAGCAGCACCCCAGAGGTCTCGGTGTCGAGCCGGTGGCACAGCCCTCCCTCGCGCTCGTCGAGGCCGGCGGCGATGCACTCGGGGAAGCGCGCCACCAGCGCGTTGGCGACGGTGCCTTTCTCTCCCGGCAGCAGCGGGTGGCTCGGCATCCCCGCGGCCTTGTCGACGAAGACCAGCGCGTCGTCGACGTGGAGCGTCTGCAGCGGAGCGTCGGCTTCGGGCGTGACCGCGCGCGGGACCTCCACCGCTTCGACCACCGACACCTTTTGGCCCGCGGCGACGACCGCGCCTTTCTTCGCCCGCCTGCCGTCGACGCGGATCCCGTCGGCCTCGAAGAGCGCCTTGACCTTGCTGCGCGACAGCTTCAGCTGTTCGCCCACGAAGAGATCGAGCCGCTGCCCCTCGACGCCGGCTGGCACGAGCAGGTCAGTCACTCGTTGAGCGCCTCGTAGACTTCCTCCGCCGTCTGGTAACGGTCGTCGGGCTCCTTGCGGATCAAGCGGTAGGCGACGCGGGACATCGCCCGATCTCCCCGCGGGTTGATCGCCGCGATCGGCACCGCCTCGGTCTCGAGCACCTTCTGCCACAGCTCATAGGGCGTCTTCGCGTCGAACGGCGCGCGCCCCGTGAGCAGCTCGTAGAGGATCACTCCCAGCGAGTAGAGGTCGGCGCGGGCGTCGAGCTTCTCCCCGAGGATCTGCTCCGGCGACATGTACCGGAAGGTGCCGACCAGCCGGCCGTCGGCAGTGACCGCGGCGTCATCGGCGATGAACTTCGCCAGGCCGAAGTCCATCAGCCGCACCAGGCGGTCTTCGTCGACCATTACGTTTGACGGCTTCAAGTCCCGGTGAATCAGCCCGTGCGCGTGGATGTACGAGAGCGCCTCGCAGATCTGCAGCATCGAGTCCTTGAGGCGGCCGACGCGCTCGGGCTTGTTGATCCGCTCCAGGTCCAGCTCCGAGGCCTTGGGCTGCGCCGCCTGCTCATCGGGGGCGGGCAGATCGTAGGGCTGCGAGTACTCGGCGGACATCGAGGCCTCGGTGTCGGGCTCGTCGGCGAGGTCGGCAAGCGCGCGCACCGACTCGGGGCCTGACTCGTAGCTGTCGCTGTCGGAGATCTCGTTCTCCAGGCTTGGGCTCTCTTCGGCGAAGGTCGATAGCCCAAAGGGCGAGGGTGGGTAGTCGCCGCTCCGCTCGTCCTCATCCACCGACATCGACTCCGAGTCGGGCGGCCCCCCGGGGTGGTTCAGGTGCTTGCGGTGCTCGGCGATCGCGTTCGAGAGTCCCTGGTCGCTGCCCAGATCCTCAGAGGAGAGCGAGAGGTAGTGCCGCAGCGTCAGCCCCTCGACCAGCTCCATCGCGAGGTACGGATAGCCCTGGTAGACGCCGGTGTCGTAGACCTTCACCACGTTCGGGTGGGAGAGATCCTCGAGCGTCTCGAACTCGCGCGCCAGCCGCCGCGCCGCCCGCGGGTCGAGGGCCGGGCCCGTCGACAGCAGCTTCAGCGCCGCCATCTCCCCCGAGCGGCGGTCGATCGCCCGGTAGACGGTACCCACGCCCCCGCTGCCGAGCGTCTCGAGTACCCGGTAGGGACCAATGACCTTCGGGGGCATGGGGCGCGGATGGTAGGGACGACCGCGGACCCGGTCAAACAAGAGATCGCAAGGCTCTGGTCCTGCGCTGATGGAACCGTGCAGCGGCGCCGGCAGTTGTGTGGGGCCGGCGAAGGCCGGGACCAGACGGGTCGACCTCCGACGGCGACCGCTCGCCCGGGTTTTCGTCAAACGGCGCCTCGAGTCGTGTTCTGGTACGGTCCGACGCCCGTCTTTCTTCGATGACCGACTCCATCAGCCAGCGTGAAGAGCAGGTGAAGTCCCGGCCCCTGCCGCGCCACGTGGGGATTATCATGGACGGCAACGGCCGCTGGGCCGAGGCCAAGGGCTGGCCCCGGCTCGAGGGGCACCGCGAAGGCAGCGTCAGCGTCCGGGAGATCACCCGCTGCGCGCGCCGCCTGGGGATCGAGGCGCTCACGCTCTACGCCTTCTCCGCCCAGAACTGGACCCGCCCCCCCTACGAGGTCGCGGGGCTGATGGAGCTGCTGCGCGAATACCTGATCAAGGAACGCCCGGAGATCCTCGACAACCAGATCCGCCTCAGCGCCGTCGGCGAGCTGGCGCGGCTGCCCTCGACAGTGCGCGAGCCGCTCGAAGAGCTGCGCGCCGCCAGCGCCAACAACACCCAGATGGTGCTCACCCTCGCCCTCTCGTACGGCGG
>JAYVRT010000803.1:0-4003 GCA_043776025.1 Archangiaceae bacterium
CAGCACCCCGCTCTTGCCGTGGTACGCCGGCCGGGTCTGCTTCGCCCACGCGGTGTCCACCAGGTACTCGCCGTCGAGCAGATCCTGAAACGGCAGCCCATTTATCGCGATGTACGTCCACAGCCGCGCCGGCTCGTCCGTCACCGCCGTGCCCTGGCTCTCGGTGCGCAGCTGGATCCGGCTGAAGTAGTAGTCGCGGAACTCGGTGCTCGCCAGGTACGCGTCCACCTGCTGCTCGAAGCTCTTCCCCGAGCTCAGCTCCGCCGCCGTCGGCGGCCGCCCCAGCAGGTTCAGCGCCAACTGCACCACCATCAACTGCGAGCGATCCGCCGCGCTCACCGTCTCGTAGCTCGGCGCCAGCGTGAAGAGGAAGTCCGGGTGGCTCACCAGCGCCTCGCAGACCCCGCCCCACGCGTCCGGCAGCGGCGTGAACGCGCTCAGGTCCTTGAGCAGCGTGTAGGTCGAGTCGAGCTCCGCCGGGCTCGCATTGCGGTACAGCATCCGCAGGTAGAGCTTGTTGAGGCTGTCGCGCGCCGCCGTCACCCGCGCGGTGCCGGTGCTCGCCCCCGTCGGCCCGACGATCTTCACGTTGTCCACCCAGAGGTTGCGATCCTCGGTGCCGATCGTCGCGTCGTTGGAGAACCCCACCGAGACGACGTGGCTGCCCGCCGAGAGCCCGGTCACCGTGAACGTCGGCTGCGCCGCGTACGGCGCCAGGTTCGTCACCACCCAGGTCTTCTTCACCTGCCCGTCGATGATCAGATCCATGTTCGCGCCGATGCCGCCCGCGAGGCTCGCGTACGCCCGCACCGTGACGTCGAAGCTCCCGGTGCCCGGCGCGACGTAGGTGCTGGTCAGCGTCCCGTTCGTGTACAGCAGGTACCCGCCGGTCGCCGCCTGGCCCGAGCCGGCGCTGGGCATCATCACCTCGGCCTCGATGGTGGTGGTGGTCGCCGCCGGGTTGTCGATGATCGCCACCGCGGTGTCGAGGCCGACAAACGGGCCGGTCTTCCCCGTCTGCGCCCTGGCGCAGATGTCCGGCCCGAGCTGATCCAGCCCAAGGAGGAACTCCGGCGTCGCCACCCGCGCCTCGACGAAGTGATTGGTGAAGTCGACTCCGCCGAACAGACCGATGTTCTTGGCGAAGTTGTCCACCGCCGGCGTGCCCCGCACCCAGGTGTCGCCGAAGACCTGCTTCACCTTCCCCTTCAGCTGCGGATAGTTGAGGAAGCTGTTGTCGTAGATCGTGCTCGGCGCGCCGGCGTACGGCTGGAGGAGGTTCGGGGGAAACACCTCGTCCGCTCCCGGGCCGCCGAACTGCTCGAACGCCTTCAGCTCACACCCAATCTTCGCCACCGCCTCGAGGTCCGCCGCCGACCAGCGCGTCAGGCCCCGCGGCATCTTCGTCACCGGATCCAACGTCGAGAGGCGATCCACCAGCGAGCCCGGCTTGTCCTCGAAGTACCGGTGCGTCCGGGTCTCGTAGAACGTCTGCGACTGCGCGCCCGCTCCGACCCAGACCTTGAACTCGCGGCCCGACGCCGGCAGGTGGCAGCTGGTGCAGCCCTGCTGCATGTCGACGAGCTTCGGGTACACATTCGCGGTGAAGTCCGCCTCGATGTCGATGATCGTCGCCGTCCGGTAGAGGTTGACGTCGCAGGCCAGGTTCGCCGCGCCGCCTCCGGTGCCGCCAATTCCCCCGCCGGTGCCGCCCAGCCCGCCGGTGCCGAAGCCTCCGGTGCCGTTCATCAGCGTGCCGCCTTCGATTCGCCCTTCACAGCCGGCGAGCAACGCAGCCGCTGCAAGGAGCGCGAGGCGGGGTGAGTGAAGTCGCATGGGGAAGGCTCCCGCTAATGAGAAGAACAACGCGCGGTGATCGTGCGGTTCGAAACCGCCCCCGTCAATGTGGGTTTTCGAAGAAGTTCACGCTGTTAACTGCGGTGGTCAGTTCGTGCCCAAGAGCGTGTGGGCGACTGTCGTCAGAGCGTAAAGCCGGCGCAGCGCCCGTGGTCCCGGCCCCACATCTTCGACCGCTCCCGGACGCCGATGCAGCTGCTGGCTGAGCACCGCGCGCAGATCGATCGTCGCGGCCGGAGCGACCCCTTCTCCCCGCAGCAGGTCGATCGGGTAACGGCCCCAGGTGCAAACGACGTCGTCCTCGCGCAGAAACGCCTTCCACCGCGCGATCGCCGCCGCGCGATCCTCCCCGCCGAGCAGCGCCTCCTCGCAGACGCCCAGGTGCAGGGACGCCGCCGGCGACAGCGCGCTGATCGGCCGCAGCAACGCCTCGAAGCGCGCGCCATCCGACAGCCGGTGCGCCACCAGCTGCAACAGCTCGGCGTAGCCCGGCGGCGCGGTGTCCCTCGGCCAGGCGTTGGCCTCGGCGAAGGTGATCACCAGGTTCGGCGCCAGCGCCTTGAGCCGCGCCAGCGGCGAGCGCCCCTTGACGTTGCGCCGCCGCGGCCGCTCGTAGCGGCTCGGCCCACCGTGCGCGGCGATGAAGTCCAGCTGCTGCTCGACCATTCGATCGAACGCTTTGAGCATCGGGGTGAAGCGGCCCGGCGCCTTCTCCAGCCTCTCGAGCACCTCGGCCACCGCCTCGATGGTGGACAGGCAGTGCTCCGCCGGCTCCTTGCGGATGCGGTAGTTGCCCGGCGCCACGGGGACGAAGCCGATCCGCGGCAGCGCCTTGAGCAGCGGCGAGCGCTGAAACAGCTTCTTCGCGTTGTCCCAGGTGCCGTCGACCACCACCAGCTGCTTCGGAGGAACCGCCAGCGCCTCGACGTCGGTCGCGTCGTCGGCGGGAAACAGCAGCGCGGTGTCCGGCTGCTTCAGCCGCTCGACGAGCGCGGGGATCTCCTCGGCGTTGAGCGCGACGTGCAGCTCGGAGTTCGGCAGCGACAGATGCGCCATCCGGCAGGTGCTGATCCCCACCCGCGCCTCGAGCGGGTGCTGGATGAAGACCACGTGCGTCTGGCTGTCGACCCGCTTCAGCGTGTCGCAGACGCAGACCCGCTTTGGCCGGCGGCACGCGCGGCAGAGCTCGCGGGGCACCTCGGGAGAGACCGTCTGACCCATGCCGACCCGCCTAGCACGTCCCCCCCCTTCCATTCGCCCCCAGCGCCGGACCGGCCGTTGACATCAGTGATGCAGCACCCGTATTAATTGATGCGTGCGAACGACGATCAGCGTTGATGCCGAGCTGCTCAAGAGGGCGCGCGTCCATGCCGCCCAGAAGCACCGCAGCCTCTCGGCGCTGATCGAAGACGCGCTCCGCGAGGTGCTCGCGCGGCGGACGCACAGCGCGCGCAAGGGCCCGCGCCCGAAGCTTCCGGTGGTCAACGGGAAGGTGCTGCCCGGAGTTGACTACGACAGCCTCGCCTCACTGCTCGAGCTGACCGAGTCGAAGTGATCCTCCTCGACGTCAACGTCCTGATCTACGCCCACCGCGCCGAGCTGCCGCAGCACCGCCTGGCTGCCGCGTTTCTCGACGGGCTACTCGAGGGCGACGACAGCTTTGCCCTCTCGAGCGTGATCGCGGCGGCGTTCCTCCGGATCACGACCCACCACCGCGCGTTCAACCCTCCCACCGAGATGACCCAGGCCCTCGCCTTCATCCGGATCCTTCGCGAGAACCCCTGCTGTGTGTCTCTCGAGCCAGAGGAGCGCCATTGGACCGTCCTCGAGCAGCTCTGCCGTCTGCCCGGAATCCGGGGCCCCCTCGTCACCGATGCGTGGATCGCGGCGCTCGCGATCGAGCACGGCTGCGCGCTGGCCACCAGCGACGGAGACTTCAAGCGCTTCACCCCGCGCCTGAGGGTGCACGGGTACCTCTGACCCTCGACGCCCAGCGCAAATGACGCTATCTGGGGCGACCTGCACTTGCCGAAGGGGGAGCACACGATGGCGCCGACGCTGGAGACGAAGGTCACCGGGATCCCGTTCGAGAACCCGTACCTGCTGGGCTCCGGCCCGCCGGGCACCAACGCCAAGGTGATCGCCA
>JAYVRT010000804.1:0-4000 GCA_043776025.1 Archangiaceae bacterium
TCGGGAGTCAGCGGCCCTACGGAGAGCCTGCGGCTCAGCCGCGAGTAGAGACTACGATTGTGCCGGCTGGCGAGGCGGTGCTCCAGTTCGGGCAACCCGACGAGGACCAGCGACAGCAGGGCCTTCGAGTCCCACTGGTAGTTGAGCAGGATGTGCAGGTGGTCAAGCGTGTCCTGGTGAAGCAGGTGGGCCTCGTCGAGCAGGAAGACAGGATGGACGCGCTCGCGGCCGAGATCCTCGACGTGCTTCGAGACCGCGAAGAAGAGCGCCGCGGCTGTGGCGTTAGGCGCCAGGCCGAGCGCGAGGCACAGGTGGCGGTAGAAGTCGCGGCGACCGAGGGTGGCGTTGTGGCAGTAGGTGAGGCGAAAGCCCGCGTGCGGCAGCCGATGCCGCAGCGCGCGCAGTACACAGGTTTTCCCAACGCCCGGCTCACCGACGAGGACGACCGAGGTGCGCTCTTCCATCGCCTCGCAGAGTTCCTCGACGAGGGACGTCTTCGACGCCGGAAGCCAGAGCTCCTCGTCGGCGATCTCCTTCGAGAAGGGCGGTGCCTTCAGGCCGAAGTAACTGAGGTAGGCGGGCATCATGACTTGCCTCGCGGGTGCGCGGGTGGGCGGCCGACGGCCTTGTCGAGCAGCGCCTTCGGCGGGTCGAAGGCAGAGTGGTTGGGCACCGCGTCGCGGGTTTTCTTCGGCCGCGGGCGGCGCGAATTCTTCACCGGGTCCACGGGATGGACTTCGAGTCGGCGGCCCTCGAATTCCACCCATGGAGACTCGGACAAGTCGACGAGGCAGCGGCAGAGGGTGACGATGCGGCCGGCGAGGAAGCCGCCGTCGAGCTCGTAGTCCTTGCCGGCGATGGACACGGTGGTGTCCCGCCGGACGCGCCGCCGCTCTCGGGTGGTGAGCGCCTCGCGCAGTTGCGTCTCGTCGAAGCCGTCCACCGGCGGTGGCGTCGCGACAAACACCGAGGCCGGGGTCCGGCCCATCAGTCCGGCGTGCGGGCTGGAGTGGTAGTGCGCGTCGAGGAAGGCGCACAGCCGCACGTTGACGTCGTGCAGCGAGGTGAGACTGCCGAGGAAGTCGAGGCAGCCCTCGCGCAAGGTGCGCCAGAAGCGCTCCATCTTCCCGCGGGCCTGGGCGTCGTAGGGCCGGGCGTGAAGCAGCGACGTCCCGATGCGGGCGCAGCCGGTGGCCAGGGTGTCGCCGCGGTAGGTGGAGCCGTTGTCGAGGTACAGCGCGTCGGGCGGGCCGTACCGGCGCAGGGCGCGGACGAAGAGGCCCAACATGTCGATTTCTCTCTCGGTGTGGTGCGCCTCGAGCGCGACGACGTACCGCGAGGCGTCGTCCATCAGCGCGTGGATGCGCAGCGGCCTCGACTTGCCGTTGATGAGCAGCGCCGGGCCGTAACAGACGTCGCCGTGCCAGAGCGCCCCGGGCCGTTCTGCCTGCCAGCGCAGGCGCGTCTTGCTGCCGTCGACGGCGCGGAGCCCAATCTTGTCGAGCCCGTTTGCCGTGAAGAGGCGTCGCGCTGTCGTCTCCGAGACGGCGGACTTGTCCAGCCGTCCATCGAGGACGAGCGTCCGCAGAATCACGGACACCGCGGCGTGGGGGTACTCGCGCCGGATGTCGAGCAGCAGCTGCCGCTGCTCGGGCGAGAGCTGCTTCGCGTGGCCTTTGTCTTTTCTCGAGGCGGGCTTGAGGCCCTTGAGGCCGCGTTTCCGGAAGGCGTAGTACCAGCGCTCGAGGGTCGCCGCCGAGAAGCTGCGCGTCGTCTGTGACTTCGGCGGCCGGAAGCGCTGAGCGCTGAGGCCCGCCAGCGCGGCGCGCAGTTGCCCGCGCGTCATCTCGGCCTGCGTGAGCGCGCCAATCAGCCCGTGGCGAAAGACTGCCACGGCCTCTGCGTGCGACGTCGGGGTGAGGCTCTCCATTTGCGTCTCCTTTCCGCGATGGCCCGGAATGGACCTATGGGCGGACACGCACCGTGCCGGGCCTCGCGGCTTTTCCAGAGGGGGCTTCTCGGGTGGGACCGCCTTCTGCCGACTCGCCTGAGAAAAATGAGCGTCCGCCCATCAGCCAGCGCGAAGGGCGCCGAGGAACGCGCGGCTACAAACATCCGGCGGGCCTGTCCCACCAATGGCGCGAGCCGCGAGCGTCGTCGCGGCTCGTTGAGCCACCTGCCTCGCCGTCCATTCCGACGGCGCCCGCCGCACTGAGGAGAAGAGCTTGCCCTCGCGGACTGCAGCGGCCCAACGCAGCAGCGTGCACCACCCGCTCGCCGACGTGGCCCCAAGGACGGCCCACGGACTCACCTGCTGCCGCACTGCCCTCGCGCACAGTTCGGCGACGCCGAAGAGCGCCAGCGCGAGGGCGATCGCCGAGCCGGTGAACAATCGGCGCGGCACCATCTCGGCAGGACCGACCGTCATCGCCGCGCCGCACCGCTGGCACTCGTACCTCCTCACCGAGAGCAGCACCGTCGTCGGTGACGCGCCGAGCTCCATCGGCCCGCGCAGCTGTCGCTCGCGAAGACCGTTCCCGTGAAGCACCAGGCATTCGCCCGCCGGCCGACTCGCGGCGCCACAGCCTCGACACCGAGCAGGCCGCATCTCCTCGACGCTTGGTTGTTTCTCGACCCAACTCTTGACGTCAAACCTGGTTCGACCAACCTCTCGATTGCTTCGCGTTCTTGTCTTCAGCTGACGCGGGGCACGACCGAGGGCGTGTGTCCGCACGCCCCGGTCACCTTCCTTCGCTCGTTCGCGATCGCGGTGGCGGAGATCGCCAGCCCCGTCCTCCCGCCACGCTCCCTCACCGGGCGCGACTGGCAAGGATCCGGCTGGCCGATGGGGATCGATCAGCCCGCAAGACCTCTACCCAGCAGCGAGCCCGCTCAATTCACCCTGTAGATCCCTCAGGCAACGCGCTCGGTAACACGTCCCCACCCGCTCGCTTCGACCTGACATAAACGTTCAGATCATCTGCGTAGCGGACAAACGCGAGGCTGTGCTGCGAGAAAGTCGGGTCGAACATCGGTTGAAGCACCTGCAAGACGGCCTGCTGAATGAGCCGGTCGAGCACCGTGGGAATCCCAAGCTTTCGGACTCCACCGTCGCTCTTCGGAATTTCCTGCTCCCGCACTGGCGTCGGCTGGAAGTTGCCGTCGAGCAGTTTCGCTCGTACCGCCTCCCAGTTCTCCACCAGCCACGCGTGCAGCTCATCCACGGTCATCCCATCGATGCCGGGACTACCCTTGTTCTGCTTCACTCGCTTCAACGCCGCCTTGACGTTGCCGCGCTCGACTACCCTTTTCATCAGGCAGTCGTTTCCTGAGCGTCCGTTTCCGTGGGCCGCCGTCGATGTCTCGCCGCTTCGCCGGACGGTGAAAGAGGTTTCACCTCTCGCCTCCAGCGGGAGCTCCGTCTGCACGGACTTCTGGCGCATGACATCTCCGAGACTCACGGCCGTGTGCTCTCCCTTCCGTTTGGCCCTTCGCTCTCTGCTGCCCTTCCGGCTTCCAGTAGGCGGGTCGCCATCCCTGCCGGCGCGCTTCGAGCTACTACGGCCTCTGCTGACTTCTCGCTCCGCTTTGTCCTTCGACAGGCGTCGCCCTTTCAGGCGTGCCAACCTCACGATTGGACCGGTTTCCCGGCTTCTTCGCCTTGCGGTTCGCTCGGGGTCGCTGCGACCAGCTTCCCCAAAGGACTTTCACCTCCTCGATACGCCCGTGCTGGGCACACAAAAAAACCCCGACGCTCACTGGGAGCATCGGGGTCAGGTCCCTTCCGGAGACGACCGGTCTTACGGTGTGGCCGCGGCCGTTTCGCCCGGCTTGTCCTTGCCGCCGCCGAGCTGCATCGTCGCGAAGTTGATGTTGTTGTAGCCGGCCGAGGCGCAGCTGAACATCACCCGCTTGATGATCTTGAACTGCACTTCCTTGTGGGCCTGGATGTTGATGTCGCCCTTGAAGCCGCCCTCGGTGTCCTTGGCGTAGGAGTGCA
>JAYVRT010000805.1:0-3999 GCA_043776025.1 Archangiaceae bacterium
CTGATCATCGACGCCCTGGGTAAGGATCCCTCGCTCGAGGTGATCGGCACCGCGGAGAACGGCAAGGAGGCTTTGGACAAGGTCCGTGCCCTGCGCCCGCAGGTGATCACGATGGACGTCGACATGCCGGTGATGGACGGGCTCACCGCGTGCGAGAAGATCATGAGCGAGATCCCGACGCCGATCCTCGTGCTCACCGCGGATCCGCGGAACCAGGCGCCGGAGCTGACCCACCGGGCGCTCGAGGTCGGGGCGCTGGCACTGCAGGTCAAGCCCGCGCTCGACGCCGGCCCAGAGGCCTGGAACCTCGCCCGCGAGGTGAAGCTGCTGTCGAGCGTGCGGGTGATCCGCCACCTGCGCGGCAACCGGAAGCTGCCCACCGGCCAGCCGCCGCTCCCCGCCCCCCCGTCGGAGATCGGCGCCAACTTCAGCGCCTCGGTGATCGGGGTGGTGGCGATCGCCAGTTCCACCGGGGGGCCGCAGGTGGTCCACCGGCTGCTGGCCGAACTCCCCGCCGACTTCCCCGCGCCGATCGTGATCGTCCAGCACATCAACGCCGCGTTCGCCGAGTCACTGGCCGGCTGGCTCTCGGCGAGCTCGAAGCTCAAGGTGAAGGTCGCGCAGGACGGCGACTCCCTGGTGCCGGGGCTGGTGCTGATCGCTCCCGCCGCCCAGCACCTGGTGATCCCCCAACGGGGGAAGGTGGCGCTCAAGAGCGGAGAGCCGCGCGACGGGCACATTCCCAGCGCTACGCTGCTGCTCGAGTCGGCAGCGAAGGCCTATGGCCGCCGCACGGTGGGGCTGATCCTCACCGGGATGGGCGCCGACGGGGCCGACGGCATGGTGGCGATCAAGGGCGCCGGGGGCCGCACCGTCGCCCAGAGCCAGGAGTCCTGCGTCGTCTTCGGAATGCCCGGGGCGGCGATCGCCCGCAACGCCGTGGAGCACGTGGCCCACGGAGACGATCTCGCCACGGTGCTGATGAAGCTCGCCCGCGGCGAAAAGCTGTAGGGCCGGGCACGCCGTGAAGCAGCCCGCGCTGACTCCAGTCTGCCGCTATGTCAGTGACCGGACGGGCAGCTCACTCAGCCGCCAACAGCTGCAGCGGCTCGACGAAGCGATCGCCGCGCGCAAGGGCCGGCTCGACGAGGTGGCCTACCTCGAGCACCTGAAATCCACCCGCGGCGCGGTCGAGCTCGCCGAGTTGATGAGCGTGATCTCGGTCCACAAGACGGACCTGTTCCGCGACGAGGTGCAGCTCGAGGCGGTGCGCCGAAAGCTGCTGCCGATGCTGATCTCCGAGCAGCCGTTGTTGAAGGTCTGGAGCGCGGGCTGCGCCACGGGTGAAGAAGTCGCGACGCTGCTGATCCTGCTCGAGGAAGCGGGCGCGGACCCCGCGAGCACCGTGCTCGGCACCGACATCTCCGCCAGCGCGCTCAAGGCCGCCGAGCCGCTGGCCTTCATCCCCGAGATGATGAAGCGGGTCCCGTCGGCGATTCGCGAGCGCAGCTTCGTGGAGAAGAACGGGCGGTCCTCGTTGATTCCCCGGCTGGCGCAGCGCGCGAGCTGGGCGCGGCACAACCTGATGGACCACCCCTATCCGCTCCCACCGATCGGCAGCGGGTTCGATCTGATCTTCTGCCGCAACGTCCTCATCTATTTCACCGAAGGCGCGTGGGAACGGGTGGTCGACGCGCTCGTCGACCGGCTCCGGCCGGGTGGGGTGCTGGTCCTGGGGGCCGCCGAGCCGATGCTGGGCAAGAGCGCCCAGGTCGAGGTGATGCGGCTGCAGCACGCCTTCTTCTACCGGCGGAGGCTGGTGCCGAAGCCGCCGCCCGAGCCCGGGCTTCCCGTGCCGGCGCCGTCCGCGCCGTGGGTGGTGCTGCCGTCGTCGCCGCGACGCCCGGTCTCTTCCGGCGATCTTCCGCCGGTCGGCGACGCGCCGAAGAGCATCACCGGCGAGTTCCCTCTGATCGAGGACCCGCGCGAAGAAGGCGTGCGGCTGTTCGAGCTGGTGCTCGAGTGGTCGGCGGCAGGGGAGAAGGACGAGCAGACAGAGAAGGGGCTGCGCAAGGCGCTCTACCTCGCGCCGGATCTCGCGCCCGCCCGCTACCTGCTGGGGATGCTGCTCGAGCAGCGGCAGGCGAACGCCGACGCCACCAGCGAGTACCGCCGTGCGTTGGCGATGCTCAACGAAGGCAAGGCGCGGGTGACGCCGTTCTATCTGAACCCCGAGCGGCTGAAGGCGGCGTGCCAGATCGCGCTCAAGCGACTCGGGTACCGGTGAAGGCGTTCAGCCGCTCACCTGACCCGGCCAGCGCCGCAGGCCTTCGACGTGCTCGAAATGCGAATCGAAGGCGCGGCCGCTACTTCAACTGCACGGTGCGCTTGCTGCTGCCGCCGGCGACGACCACCACCTCGACCTCGGTGGAGAGCGCGCCGTCAGGCGTGGCGACCTTCAGCTTGTACTTCCCTGGAGGCAACGACAGCTTCGCCGGCGTGGTGCCCAGCTCCTTTCCGCCACGGGTGATCACCGCCGGGACGTTGGCGTCGATGATCACCGTCCCCGGCAGCCCTTCGGCGGTGCGGCCCGTGCCCGGCGTGGCGGAGTCCTCGAACGAATACTTCGGCTCGTTGTCGTCCTTGATCGAACGCGAGACGACGATCACCCCGATCACCACCGCCGCCAGGCCGCCGCCGACCAGCGCGGGGATGAGCCACGAGCGCCGCGGAGACTTCGGGCCTGGGGTTCCCAGAGTGATGCTGTTGTCCCCGCCCTCGTCGGCGAGGGTGTCGGTCGGAGGCAGCGACGGCCTGCTCTCGTTCGCGGTGTCGGAGAGGACCGGGGGCAGGGAAGCGATCGTGTCCTTGGTGTCCGGGTCGGGCGGCTTGAGCCGACCGGGCGGCGCCGGCAGCCCCGAGCGCCGGCGGGTCGGCGGCCCGGCGATGGGCACCTTGCCCGACAGCTCGTCGAGGGTCCGCGGCAGGGGCTCGAAGTGGCTCGCCAGGCGCGCCCCGAGCGCTCGCCCCGATTGGCCCCGGTGCACCATCGGCACCAGCAGCTGGGCCAGGGCCATCGCGGTGGGGATCCGCCGCGCCGGATCGCGCTCGACCGCGCGCAGGAGCACCTCGACGACCTCCCGCGGAAGGCCGGGGGCGACGTCGTCGGGGTGCGGCGGAGGGTTGATCAGCGCCTGCTGGAAGATCTCCGCCTCTGTGCTGCCGGAGTACAGCGGCTGCCCGGTGACCAACTCCCACAGCACCGCCCCGAGCGCGAAGACGTCGGTGCGCCGATCGAGTGGCTCTCCTTTGAGCTGCTCGGGGGGCATGTACTTCATCTTCCCCTTGATGCTCCGGGTCACCGTGCTCTGGGCGGCGGTCGCCTTCGCCAGGCCAAAGTCCACCACCTTCACCGCTCCTTGGTCCGAGACGATCAGGTTCTGCGGAGAGACGTCGCGGTGCACCAGCCCCATCGGCCGGCCGTCGGGCCTGCGGATCTCGTGCGCGAAGTGCAGCCCCAGGGCCGCCTGGCCGACGATCTCGCAGGCCTCGTCGAGCGGGAGCCAGGCCTTCGCCGCGCGCATCTTCTTCATCAGCGCCGAGACGCTCCAGCCGTGCACCAGCTCCATCGTCAGGTAGGCGCGGCCCTCGACCTCGCCGACATCGAAGACCTCGACGATGTTCGGGTGGCGCAGCAGCGCCGAGGTCCGCCCCTCGTGAAGAAAGGCCCGGCGGGTGACCTCGTCCTCCGCCAGGTGCGGGAGCATCACCTTGAGCGCG
Source organism: Archangiaceae bacterium (assembly GCA_043776025.1). Taxonomy (GTDB): domain Bacteria; phylum Myxococcota; class Myxococcia; order Myxococcales; family Myxococcaceae; genus JAYVRT01. The sequence goes on from JAYVRT010000805.1 coordinate 3,781, forward strand.
ATCAGCTCTTCGTTGCGCGCGTTGGGGCCGGTGCTCAGAAAAACCTCGGCCGTCGCGCCCGCTCCCAACTTCCGGATCAGCTCGAACGGACCCAGCGTCGTCGCCACGCCCCCTGTTCCTAACATGCTCAGCCGGCCTGGCTCCGCTGAGTCGTTTTGCGGATGTAAGACGGGGTAGGGCGATGTCTGTCGCCGGAGCCAAGCCCGCGAATCTCCGAGT
>JAYVRT010000806.1:0-3984 GCA_043776025.1 Archangiaceae bacterium
GTTCAAGCCGCTGACCCTGAGCGAGGCGTGGAAGGTCGCCTGGCACGCCGACCTCGGCCGCTTCACCCCGACCGAGACTGGCGGCGTCGGGCTCGACAGCGAGGTCAGCCGGCACCGCGCCGCCTGGACCCCCCTGAGCGCCGACCTGATCGAGAAGGACGTCACCTTCCGGTTCGTGGTGCGCGACGGCCGCGGCGGCCAGACCTGGATCAGCCGCCGGGCGCACTGGAAACCGTGATCTCCGCTGGCTGGAGACTGGCGCTGGCGGGCAAGGCGCTGCTGCTGCTGTCGATCGCCAGTGGCTTTGCCTTCCTCGCGATCACCGCGGTGACCGCGCCGGATCACGCGCTCGCGGTGCGGATCATCCTCCTGCTGCTCTGCGCACCGCTGGCGTTCTTCATCGCCTGGGCCGCCGCGCTGGGGCTGCTCGACGCGGCGATCGGAAAGTCGGTGACCGAGGCGGGCGCGACGGTGCTCAAGAACCGCAAGAGCGGCTACTCGATGCGCGTCCCCAGTGGCCGGTTCGTCGAGTTCGTCCTCTGGAATCCCTGGGAACCGCTGCGGCCCGACGCCACCTACACCGTCACCTACGGTCGATTCTCCGGGGTGCTTGTCGCCCCGCCGGAAGCGACGCCGATTGCGACAACCGCGCCGTCCCGTGCGAACCTCTAGAGCGAGCCCCCGGTGCCCTTCGAGCCCATACAGTTCGGCAAGTACAGGCTGATCCAGCCGCTCGCCCAGGGCGGGATGGCGGAGATCTTCCTCGCCAAGCAGCAGGGGCCCGCCGGCTACGAGAAGTCGGTGGTGATCAAGCGGGTGCTCTCGCACTACTCGAGCAACCCCGACTTCGTGGAGATGTTCCTCGACGAGGCGCGGCTCGCGGCGCTGCTGTCGCACCCGAACATCGTGCAGATGTTCGACTTCGGAGAGGTCGACGGCTCCTACTACCTCTGCATGGAGTACCTGCGCGGGGAAGACCTCCACACCCTGCTGCGGATGGCGAAGAACAAGAACCTGATCATCCCCGCCCAGGTCGCGGCGACGGTGGTGGCGGCGGCGTGCGACGCGCTCCATTACGCGCACAACCTCACCACCGACGAAGGGAAGGCGCTGCACATCATCCACCGCGACATCTCGCCCTCGAACATCTTCCTCACCTACCAGGGGCAGGTGAAGGTGCTCGACTTCGGCATCGCCCGCGCCGAGGGCAAGGTGGTGAAGACGGCGATGGGCGTGATCAAGGGCAAGATCTCGTACATGGCGCCGGAGCAGGCGCGCGGGTACCAGCTCGACGCCAGGGTCGACGTCTGGGCGCTGGGGGTGGTGCTCCACGAGCTGCTCACCGGAAAGCGGCTCTTCTCGCGCAACAGCGACGTCGAGTCGTTCAAGGCGCTGCTCGATGATCCGATCCCGATGCCGGCCGACGTCGCCGACGGGATCCCCGCCGAGCTCAACGACATCGTCGCCAAGGCATTGGAGCGGAACCTCGATCACCGCTACCCGTCGGCGAAGGCGATGTACGACGACCTCGACGACTTCCTCGCCTCGCGCACCTACATGCCCCCGCAGTCGCTGCTCACCCAGTACCTGCAGGAGCTGGTCGGCGAGGAGGAACTCGCGGCGAAGATGAAGGGGCCGACCGCCGCCGCCGGCGCCGCCAAGCCGCCTTCAGGTGGGGCGGAGGCGGCCGCACCTCGGACGCCACGGCCGCGGAACACGCCGTCGAAGAGCATCCCTTCGATCAAGGCCAGCCAGAAGGAGACCAAGGCTGCGCCGACCGCCGCGACCGCCAACGTCCGCCGCAAGTCGACCCAGAATGTCCCGGCGACCCGGCCGCCCCCCGTCGAGCGCGAAGAGCCGAATTCGGCCGGGATGTCACCCGGGGTGATCGCTGGGCTCGGTGGGGCCGCCGTGGCGCTCGTCGCCGGGGTCCTCTACCTCTCGGTGCACAACGATCAGAAGTTGAAGCCGCTCGAGCCACAACAGCCGACGGTGGTGGAGATCAAGCCGCTGGTCCCGCCCAGGGACGTCGAAGTCGACGAGAACGGAGCGCCGATCCTCGCGCCCCTCGACACCGACCTTCCCCCGGAGCTCGATGAGCTGCTCGACGCTGCCGTGGCGGAAGCGGATGGAGGCGGAGCTGCGGCGACGAAGACCGCGGCGGTGCCGAAGCAGGCCTCGAAGGGCCTGCTCGACGTCAACTGCGTGCCGTGGTGCCGGATCTTCATCGACGGCAAGGACACCACGCGGATCTCGCCAGCGATCGGGATCTCGGTTCCGGTGGGGAAACACAAGCTGCGGGTCGTCAACACCCCGACGGGGATCGAGCAGGAGAGGGAGATCGTGGTGAAGGCCGGGGCGACGACCAAAGAGGTCGTGAAGTTCTGAGCCGGCACGGGCTGGGTGCCTAAGCTCGGGCGACTGCGTGGGGGCAGGGAAAGGCAGAGCAGTTGCCGTGACTCGCGCCAACGTTCACCCGGTGGGTAGGCCGGAGTTCGGCCGCTCGGCCCGGGAAGACGACCCTCGTTCTGATGCGCACCGCTCCGGAGCCGCCAAGATTCGGGCTCAGCGCGGTACCTCGGGTCCCTGAGGTCGGGCGGAGGACGCCTGTTTGGGCATGATAATCATTGATAAGTATAACCTGGGTGAAACAGCCGCCGGCGGCTGGGGCGTGCTGCGAACTGAACTGGACGCAGCCACCACCACCGGACGTATCCACCACCACCCTGCGGTGGGCGCCACGGCCAGTGGTGGAAGTTGCGGCCAGATCGCCTGTTGTCCTACCTCCGCTCCCGCTGAGGGCTGATCGTCCCCGACCCGCGCCGCATTTGAGCTGCCCCCGTGGGGCGCTGGGATAGCATCCCGGCCCTGATGCGCTCGCTCTCCTGTGCTCTTTGTCTCTGCGCGCTCTCCACCTCGGCGCAGATCCGCCGCGTCTCGGCGATCGGCGTCGCGCTCGAGGGCGCCCCCGAGGCCGACGCCGCTTACGGGGCCCGCGCGCTCTCCGCGGTGATCCAGGCCGACGCCCGCTTCGAGTGGGTCAGCCCCGCGGTGCAGGCCCGCGACGATGGGCCCACCCGCGAGGCGAAGGCGATCGAGGCCCGGCGGCTGTTCAACGAGGCCCGCGAAGAGCTCGACAACCTCGCGATCCCCAAGGCGATCGCCAGCCTGGATAAGACGGTGAAGGCCTGGGAAGACAGCGACCTGGCGACCGGCGTTCAGGGCCTGCTCGACGCGCTGGCGCTGCGGGCGATCGCCTCGCTCGGCAAGGGCGACAAGGGCGGGTTCAACAACGACGCCCAGCGGGTGCTGTCGATCAACCCCGACTACGCGTGGGATCCAGGCCGGCTTACCCCCGCGGCGCAGGCGGCGCTCGACCCGCTGAAGAAGAAGAGCAAGTCGGCGGCCCCGGCGGCCCTCGAGCTCGTCTCCACCCCGCCCAACGCCTGGGCCTATGTCGACGGCGTCTTCCGCGGCGTGACGCCGATCACCGTCCCCGGCCTCGCGCCCGGCAGCCACGTCGTCACCCTCGTCGCCACCGGCTACGAGCTCGCCCAGGATCGCGTCTTCGCCGGCTCGGGCGCGACGCCGCCGTTCGTCCTCAAGTCCACCTCCCGAGGCAAGGAGATGCTCGCCCGCATCGGAGAGGTCCGCGCCGCGCTCGCCAAAGGGGACGTCACCGCCTCCGCGAGCACGCTCGCCCGCTTCATTCAGGCCGACGAGATCCTCGTCGCCGGCCTCCGTAAGAAGAAGGACGGCAACGAGATCGTCCTGGTTCGGGTCCTCTCCGACGGGACGCTGATCGGCGAGGAGTCGATGCCGCTCTCGGCGCAGACGGCGATCTCCGACTGGCAGGCGCTCGCCAAGGGCCTGCTGGGTAAGGACGCGCCGGCGCCGAAGAAGAACGAGCCGACCCACCTCGTCGTCGACGACGTGCCGGCCGCGAACCACGGCGGGCGGCGGGCGGCCGGGTGGATTCTCGGC
>JAYVRT010000807.1:0-14206 GCA_043776025.1 Archangiaceae bacterium
GGCACTCGAAGCAGAGCCGCGGTTCGCCGAGCGGATGAAGCAGCTCGACCTCCTCGACGCCACCGCACGGCAGCTGTCGGTGGAGCTCGCGCCCGAGAAGGTGGTGGCGCTGCTGGCGAAGGTGAAGCGTCCGACGGCGAAGGCCCCCTCGCAGCTCAACTTCCGGGTCGGGCTCCTCGTCCTGTTGGCCGGGGTGGGGCTGGTGGTGTTCAAGACGGTGACCCAGCCTGGCGCGCCCTGGACCCTGCTCAGCTTCGGCGAGGTGTCGGTGGACGGGCAGCTCGTCAGCGGCACCGTCAGCCTTCCACGGGGGAGCACGGTTCGCACCGGCCCTGGCGCAGCGGCCCAGTTGGTCGGCGCCGGCGGGTGGATTGGCCTGGCCGCCAACAGTGAAATCAGCGACCCGCGCGGCCGCGGCTACGTGCTCGGCCAGGGTGACGCCACGGTGTCCTCCGAGGGGATGTTCCTCGGCGCCAAAGACGCCACCATCGAGGTCCACGGGCTCGCGGTGCTTTCGATGGAACCTCCGGAAGGGGTGATTCGTGTCACCGACACGTTGAATCAAATTCCTTCCGGAGAGCTGATGAAGACCCAGTGGATGAAGCTGTCGACCGTCGCGATGACCGCCGCCGCCGTGGGCGGAGGCTTGACCCTGTTCGTCATCGATGGCCACGCCAGCGTGCGCCAGGGCGAGCAGCCCCCGGTGGAGCTGAAGGCCGGCGAGCAGTGGAAGGGCGGGGACACCAAGCCGTCGACCTTTCGCGCAGCCGCGGTGGCCGAGGCGCCGAAGGCAGCACCGTCGGCTCCCGCGGCGCTCACCGGCGAGCCGACCCGGCCCGCCATCGCCGAGCTGGCGAAGCTGTCGCGCCCCGAGTTGGTGGCGATGGTCGAGCGGCTGAGCAACGAGAAGGAGTCGCTGCTCAAGCAGCGCGAGGCGCTGAAGAAAAGGCTCGACGGCGACGGCGACCCCAAGCGCAACTTCTACCGCTTCACTCCCGAGGAGCTCACTGAGCAGGCGCAGAAGGGAGAGATCCGCATCCGCGGCCCGCAGCTGACCGGCTCGGAGACGAAGATCGACGACAAGGTCCGCGACAAGCTGGGGCTGACCGCCCAGGAGTTGGCGGGAGTGAAGGCGATCTACGCCGCGTCCACCGAGCGCGCCCACCAGGGGCTGCTCGCGTCCTACAAGGAGATCGGCGGTGATCCGGTGCTCGGCAGCACCTTGAGCAGCGAGGCGCTGTACAACGAGATCCGCGAGAAGTCGCTCAAGGGCGAATGGGACGATGCGGTTCGGCACAGCGCCAACGAGCGGGCCGGGCTCACCGCCGCCGGCCCTTCGGGCACCCCAGTGCTCAAGGCGTTGCGGTTGCTGGTCGCCGAGGACGAGCGGGTGATGGTCGAGCTCGACGCGCTGCTGGGCCCAGCGCGCGCCGAGGCGTACCTCAACAGCGAGAACACCGCCCACCACCAGCACGTGCACGGCGTCGGGCCCGCCAAGGCGCATTGAGCGTGGTCGCAGACCGTGGTGAGGTTGGGCGTCATGTCCCGCGCCTACCGCATCACCGTCGCCGAGAGCCTCAGCCGTCACGTCCAGGTGGACGACGGGGTCTGCAGCAACCTCGAGGTGCTCCCGATTCTCGAGAAGGACCGCATGGGCGAGCTGCTCGCCGCCGAGCTCGCCGAGAAGGGCTTCGTTCGAGAGGGAGACGAGGCGGTGCGCAAGGAGAAGGACGGCGTCACGGTGAAGGTGAACGTGAAGTCGGGCGACGTCGCGATCACCGCCGAGGGCCACCTCGACCTGAACCTCGAGACCAAGCGCACCGCGGTGGTCGAGAACCCGAATTCTCCCGATCGGGAGAAGCTGCTGCGCAGCCAGGCCCAGGAGCAGCTGAGCCGGGAAGCGAGCGCCGAGGAAGAGTCGCTGCGCCGCAAGGTCACCGCCCAGCTCGAGGGGAAGCTCAAGGACCTCAAGGGCGAGCTCGACTCGGTGGTGAACAAGGTGACCGCCACCGCGCTGAAGACCCGCGCCGCCGAGCTGGGCACGGTCGAAGAAATCCATGAAGACGGCAGCGGGAACCTGACGATCAAGGTGCGGATTTGAGCACTGTCGTCGAGGAGTCGTCGCTGCCCGTCGAGCTGACCGCCTTCACCGCCGTCGAGGCCGCGTACGCCGAGCCGATTTCGCGCATCACCGATTCGCTGCGGCAGGGCCTGGCGACGCTGGTCGAGGCCGACAAGGAGCTCACCCCGTACCTCTACAAGGCGGTGCGCGACCGCTTGAAGAAAGAGGGGAAGAACTTCCTCTACCTCGACGGCCGCCCGATCGCCGACATGCCGCCGCTGCCGCCGGGGATCAGCCTCGTCGGGGCGATCATCTTCCTCCTGCGTGAGGCGGTGCGCGGCGCGGTGGCGGATCGGATCCTCGTGCTGCCCCACCTCGACCTGCTCACCACCAGCGTCGGCGGGCTGACCTCCGAGGCCCGGGAAGCGATTCCGCTGCTCTACGAGAACCCCGAGCTGGTGTTCCTCGGGTTCAAAGACCCGAGCTTCCCGGTGCCGCGCGTCATCGAGAACCTCTTCCCCCGCAGTGAGTCGCTGCTCGGCACCCCGCGCGATCGCCTCGGCCAGCTCGTCACCCAGCGCGAGGCGCGCAAGCTCTCGCCGGGAAAGCAGTTCAAGCCTTACTCGCTCTACAAGCACGTCTCGGGCGTCAACGCGGTGCGGCTGCGGCGGATGCTCTCGACGCTGCAGGGAGAGGATTACCCCTCCGACCCGCGCCCGGCGTTTGCCCAGCTGCGCGCCAACACCCTCGTCGGCCAGCTGCAGGTGCCCGACGTCGACCTGAACAAGGACATCGGCGGCTACGCCAAGACCAAGGATCGCCTCACCAAGGAGATCCTCGACGTCCTCAAGATGAAGGACGGGTTTCCCGACGAGGCGGAGGTCAAGCGCGTCGAGGGTCTGATTCCCCGGGGGATGATCTTCTGGGGACCTCCCGGCACCGGGAAGACGCTCTTCGCCAAGGCGATGGCGACGGCCCTGGGCGCCGCGGTGTCGATCGTCAGCGGGCCCGAGCTCAAGTCGAAGTGGGTCGGCGAGAGCGAGGAGAACCTCCGGCGGATCTTCATCCAGGCGCGGCAGGCGGCGCCGAGCATCATCGTCTTCGACGAGCTCGATTCATTCGCCGTCCGTCGTGGGATGCACGTCGGCAGCGGCGTCGAGCACTCGATGGTGAACCAGCTGCTCACCGAGATGGACGGCTTCCGCAAGGAAGAGCTGGTCTTCGTCGTCGGCACCACCAACTTCGTCGAGTCACTGGATCCGGCGCTGCTGCGGCCGGGGCGGTTCGAGTTCCACCTCCACATTCCCTTCCCCGGCGTCGACGATCGCAGGCAGATCCTCTCCATCTACGACCAGAAGATGGGGCTCAAGTTCACCCCCCGGGCGATGGACTACGCCGTCAAGCGCACCGGCGATCTCGTCGAGGGGCAGGCGACCCGCTATTCGGGAGACCACCTCCAGGCGCTGTGCCGGAAGCTCGCTCGGCTCCGTCTGCGGGACGACCGGCGCGACGAGACCACCGTCGACGACATCGAGCGTGCGCTCAACGAGTTCATCGAGCGGCCCGAGTTGACCCCGAAGGAAGAGCAGGTGGTCGCGACCCACGAGGCGGGCCACGCGGTGGCGGCGCTGTTCTGCCCCCACTCGCCACCGATCGACCGCATCTCGATTCGGGGCGACCTCGCTGGTTCGCTCGGCTTCGTCAGCTACGCCGACCCGGCGCACCGGTACGTCGTCACCCAGGGCCAGTTGCTCGATCAGATCTGCACCCTCTTCGGCGGGCGCGAGGCCGAGGTGCTCTGCTTCAACGACCTGTCGATCGGCAGCGCGTCGGATCTCGACCGCGCCACCGCGATCGCCCGGGCGCTGGTCGAGGAGTTCGGCATGGGCGGCGACCTCGTCGGGGTGCGCCGGCTGGAGCGCCGCAACGCCGAGGACCTCGAGCCGTCGGAGTCATTGAAGGCCCACGCCGAGGCTGAGGTCCGGCGGATCCTCGAGGAGCAGCGCGCCCGGGCGGCGAGGATTCTCCGGGAAAACCGCGCCGTGGTGGAGTTGCTGCGCGACGAGCTGGTGAAGAAGAAGGTGCTCGACCGCGAGTCGTTGAGCTTTCTTCCCCGGGGCCTCAACGCCAAGCCCGGTCCCAAGGAGAGCTGACGATGGCAACCCTGACCCTGCGGCTGGAGACCGACCCGGCGACGAAGAAGAAGAACGTCTGGGTGAAGTACGAGTCGGACTCCGACGCGCTGCCGATGGAGCACGAAGAGGCCCACCGGAAGGTCGTCGAGGCGCTGATCGCCGGCGGCAAGGTCAAGGCCGAGGACGTCGGCACGATTCACATCGAGCGCGAAGGCCAGGTGACGGTGGTCAAGGGCCCGGAGAAGAAGGAAGAGCCCCAGGCCGCGCCGCTGCCGGTGGCGAACAAGCGCTGAGCATTGAAGGACGTGTCAGTGCCGCCGGCGCCGAGCAGGCTCAAGCGGGAGCCCGAGTGCGATCGCGAGGGCGCGGTCGAGCTGCTCGACCTTCGAGGGCCTCAAACTCCCGACCAGGTGACGAAGACGGTCTTTGAACATCAGCGTCGGGAAGTCGCACCGGATCGCGCTCCCATGTTCGAGCCCTTCGTCTGGGCCAACTGGAACCTCGGTGTCGAGGCCGACCAACCGCGTGTAGACGGGCGCGCAGACCACGGTGCTCAGGTCGTCGTTGTCGGCCACGAACTGCCGTGAAACGACCACGTAGTAGCCGGGCTTGTGGCCACGCTCGGCCGAGGGCTCACGGGAGCGGTAGATCTCACCCCGATTCACGGCTCAGCCTGGTCGGCGATCAGGGCGGCGGCCTCGGCGTTGAGGCGCTTACGATGGCGACGGACAATCGGCCGCTCCCGCTCTTCGCGCTCCCGGACGGCAGCGGCGTCGAGAAAGAATCTGACGGCGCGACGGATCAGCTCTGAACGGTTCGTCCGCTGGCGGCCCTTCTGAAGCTTGTCCAACCCAAGCAGCAGATCCTCGTCGATCGTGATCGCGATGGTTTGCATATGACAAACATATTGTACCAGGCCATATCGGCGCCAGCGGGGTGCCCAACCCCAACCCCAAGCTCGAGGCTCAGCGCCAGCCGACGCGGGCGGTGACCATCAGGTCCATGCCGATCGCCAGCACCGAGTGAATGAACGCGCCGTACCAGAACGAACGGGTCCGCAGCGCGAGCAGCGCCAGCAGCAGGCCGCCGAGGATTGAGGTGAGCGCCTCGAGGAAGGGCTTGTCGAAGTGGATGACGACGAAGGGCAGCATCTGGACGAACGCGGTCCAGATTCCCAGCGGCTTCTCGAGGCCGAGCGTGAGGTAGCCGCGGAAGAACGACTCCCAGGCGATGAAGTAGAGGGCGAAGGAGATGTCGTAGGCGAGCAGGGTGCGCGCCGAGTGGCGGGCGGCGCGGCACAACGGGTAGGCGTCTTGAAAGTCGGGCCGCAGCGAGCCGTACCCGGAGATCGCCACCGCTCCGAGCGCGAACAGGCCGCACGCGGTCAGGCCCAGGCGCCAGTTGCCCATGGCCCAGCCCGATGGCGCGGCCGGCTCGCGCGCGACCTTCGCCGCCCCCGCGCGCGCCAGCAGCGGCAGCAGCACCAGGCAGTAGCCGGCCGAGAGATTCCACCCGATGCAGCCGCACAGCTCTTCGTCCCCGACGCCCGCGGCCACCAGCCACTTCGTCAGCAGCGGCGCGGCGGAGGCGTAGCGGTAGAGGCACAGCCCCACGCCCGCGACGAGGAACGTCACCACTGGCTGCAGCTGAAGCTGCGCCTTGATTAAGGCCAGCTCGGCGCGGAGCCCTTCGAGCATCAGGCCGCCACGCGGCGAATCGCTCCGGCGATCACGTCCGGCACCTCTTCCTGAAGGAAGTGGCCCGCGTCGGTGCGGGTGACGCGCGCCTGGGGCAGCAGCGTCGTCATCTGCTTGAGCGCCCGGCCCAGCACCGGGTCCCGGTCGCCCCACACCAGCTCGGCGGGGCCGGTGAAGGCGCGGGTGAACTCCTCGACTTCGCGCAGCGGGCGAATGCTCCGATGCTCTTGCGAGTCGGGCACCATCCGCGCGAGCGCGAGCGGCGCGATGCGGGTGTGGCGATCGCGCAGCACCCAGCGGTAGGCGCGGCCGACGTCGCCGTCGAGGCTGTGGCGGTCGCCCTGCGCGTACTTCATTCCCCGTGGCATGAAGCCGCCGAAGCGGAAGGCGAGGTCGGCGATCGGCAGCTTCGCGAAGCGGTGGAACCCGGTGGGGCGAAACCCCTCGCGCGGCGGCCCGAGCACGGTGTTGAGCACCACCATCCCCTGGACCTTCGCGCGGCTGTGCGAGAGCGCGTGGGCGCCGATCGCTCCGCCCCAGTCCTGGCCGACGAAGAGCACCCGGTCGAGCTTCAGCGTGTCGATGACGCCGGCGATCAACGCCGAGTGGTGCTCGAGGGTGTGAACGCCCGGGTCGGCCGGTTGATCCGACAGCCCCAGCCCGAGCAGGTCCGGCATCACCAGCCGCAGCGGAGCGCCCTCGAGCGCGCGCGCGACCTTGCGCCAGAGGAAGCCCCAGGTCGGATTCCCGTGGAGCAGCAACACCGGCAGCCCCGCGCCCTGCTCCATCACATGAATCAGGTGCCCGCCCACCTGCAGGCGGTAGCGGGTGAAGGGGACGAGGCGATCGAGCCAGTCGGGCAACATCGGCGCGGAGAATCGGGACATGGGCGGGCGCATATTCGCCGCGTGGCTGTGGCTTGTCGCGCCCCGCGTGTTGGCCTATTCCTCCCTCAGTGGACTCCCTCGTCTTTCCCAGCCTCGAGGCGCTGCACATCGCGCTCAAGTCGGGGCTGGTGCCGCCCGAGGTCCAGCGCGCCGAGGTGAAGTTCCTCGAGCTGGAGGACGGGGCGATCGAGATCCTCCCCACCGTCGCCTTCCCCGCGGCGAAGAAGAAGGTGCTCAAGGAGGCGGGCGTCGTCGAGCGCGCGAGCTCGTCGGGCTTGAAGCGCGCCTCATGCTGGGCCGCGGCGCTGCCCGCGCGGCGCACCGACGAGCCGGCGCAGACGCCCGCGCGGGTGCTCTTCACCGTCCCCAGCGCGGACGAGATGCTGCGGCTGTGCGGCGAGCTGCTCCGGCTCGGCTGCGACCGCCAGGAGTTCCGCCTCGTCACCGGCCCCGCGGGCATCGCCAGCCTGGTGCGCGTCAGCCAGCCGCCGTGGTTCGTCTTGAGCCGCGCGCTCGATCGCCTCGGCGGACTGCGGGCCTGGGTGCCGACGCCGCCGGGCCAGGACGCGGTGTGGACCGAGCTCGGCTTCACTCACCCGCTGGTGCCGACCCTCGAGCTGCCGAGCGCGGGGATGCTGCTCGTCCCCGGCGAGGGCGATTGGCAGCTCATCGGCGACGGCCCGTGGACCGATGTCGATCAGCTCGTCGAGCCGGTCGGGCTCCCGGGCCTGTTTGCCCTGAAGTCAGACGAGGAGCCGCCTCGGCTGCAAGTGGCGCTCAAGCTCGCCCGCGCGGCGCGCCACGAGCCCGCGTCGCTGTGGGTGGTGAAGCAGGGGCTTGCCTCGGTCGAGGGCCTGGTGCGCGCCACCCCCGAGGCCGCCCTCGAGGACCTGCTGTTCGCCGTCGCCGGCCAGACGGTGGTGCTCCGCACCCGACCGGGCCGCGAGTCGGGCTCGCCGGCGCTCCCGGGAGACCCCTACGCGCGGCTGTTCGAGCTGCCGAACCTCTTCGCCCCGCTGGGGCTCACCATCGAGCCGCCGCTGCGCCGCGACCGCCTGCGCACCTGGCTCGCGAGCGATCCTGACTTGCTCAGCTGGCTCGAGCCGACGGGCAGCGGCGCCTTCGGGCGGGTCACGTTGCCGGAGACCGCGTTCCGCCCACTGTCGGAGTGGGTGGACTACGTCATCGCCGGCGGCTCGAAGGTGCTCGAGCCGTGGATTCGGGGCGCGACCTTCGACTTCGAGGCCTTCACCGCGCTCGAGGATGCGGTGGCCGCCCCGCACCGCGCCGGCGACGAGCCCGACGAGGCCGGTGGTCCAGGAAAGCCGCGAAAGAACCGGGCTGCCGAGCGGGCGCTGGTCGCCGCCCCGCCGACGCGCGCCGAGCCGACGACGCTCGAGGCCCGTGCCCCGGTGGTGGCGACCCAGCTGCCTCCCTCCGAGCTCGAGGCGCTGCTCGTCGCCGAGGAGCGGTCGTTTCTCGAGCTCGAAGCACCGGCCGACTCGCCCGACCGTCGAGCGGCGTGGGTCCGGCTCGCCGAGCTCTACGCGCGGCTCAACCGCCACCGCGAGGCCGGGCTCTGCTGGGGCCACGCCATCTGGGAAGCTCAGGGCCCCGAGGCGCTCGTGCTCGCCACCCGCTGGGCTGCCGTCACCCAGACGCAGCTGCCGGCGTTGCTCGGGCTCAGCAGCCCTACCGCCGAGCAGACGCTCGCCTTCGTCGCCCACCTCACCCAGGTGGCGCTCGGCCGCGACGCGGCGTGGGCCGGCCGGACCCCGGCGCTGCTCGCCTGGCTCGACAGGTTCGACGAGAACCTCGACGTGCGCTCGCTGTGGCTGGGGCGGGTCGCGCTCTCGCTGCTCAGCGGCGGCGACAAGCTGCTGCTCGCCCGGGCGCGCGACCGGGTGCTCGGCCGGCTCACCCGCGGGCTGTCGCTCGAGCGCGACGTCCCCCGACTGCTGCGCGTCACCGGGCAGGCGAACGCCGGCGGCGGCACCGAGCGCACCGGGCGCGTCGCTCACCAACTCGAATCGATTCTCCGCGCCTTCGACGACACCTCGCGCAAGCGTTCGCCGGTGGAGGCGAAGCTCGAGTCCAGCCGCGCATACGTCGGCTTCGAGTTCGCCTGGGGCTTCGCGCGGCTGGGGCAGGCGGATCGCAGCCGGGCGCTGCGCGATGCGTCGATGGCGGCGCTGCCCAAGGGTGATCCGGTCCACGGGTTTCTCACCCGCGCGTACTCGAGCCGCATCGACCAGGCGCTCGAGGGGCTCTCGCCCGAGGCGCCGCTGGCGGCGGAGCTCACCGCGTCGCTCAACCAGCTCGACACGTTCTCCCGGTACAAGGTCGATCGCCTGCGCCACTCGTCGACGGTGCTCGAGCCACAGGAACGGCTGGATCCGATCGGTGACTTCTGGCGCACCAGCAACGATCCCCGCGGCGAGGAGCTGGCCGCCTTGCGCGGACTGCGCGACACCGGCGAGCTGGTGAAGGCGCTCGAGGTGCGGGCCCAGGTCGCCGTCGACAACCAGCTGGGCCCCGACGAGCGCGCGCGCCTGCTCGACGGGCTGCTCGACTTCCTGCCCCAGCTGCCCGAGTCCTCGGCGCTGCCTCTGCTCAACCGCTTCGTCACGCTGTCCGAGCCGCTGCCTCCCCGCCAGCGGGTGGTGGTGTTCGAGGACGTGCTGAAGATCGCCGGTCACTTCGGGCGGGTGGCGTTGGTGAAGCAGTTGGTCAACTCGCTGGGCAGCCTGCTCGTCGAGCTCGGGGCCGAGGGCGCGACCGAGGTCGGTCCGGCGCTGGCCACGGGGGTGCGTTCGCTGCGGCGGGTCGGCCTGCGCGACGAGGCGGCCCAGCTGCTCCAGCGCGCCGTCGGGGTCATCCGCGGCGAGGACACCCGGACGCTGGCGGCCCGGCTCGCGCTCGCGGCCGGCTTCGCCTACCTGGGGAGAATGGCCCCGGCCCAGCCGATCTTCGACGAGGCGCTGGCCCGGCTGTCGAAGGAGCGCGACATCACCCGCATGGTCGAGCGCCTCGAGCTGACCCGCGCCGCCGCCCGCGCCTTCGGTCACGCGCCGACGGAGATCGCGCTGCCGGCGCTGCTGCGGCTGTCGTCGCAGATGCCGTGGATCACCGACAGCTACAACACCAACAGCACCGCCGTCGGGGGCGCCACGGGGTTCTGCCTCTCGCTGGTCGAGTTCGCCGACGCGCTGGTCCTCGGCCACGTCGGCGACGACCTGACGCTCAATGAGGTGACGCGGCGCTTCCTTGAGGAAGACGAGTACCTCGTGCGCCGCCGGGTCCACCGCGACGCCGAAGGTTAGAGGGGTCGACCCTACCGCTCAGCGACCTGCGGTCTCTTCCTGGGGGCCGGGGGTCAGGGCGCGGATCGTCAGCAACCCGTCGGGGCGGACGAGCACCGCCAGCCCGTCGAAGCTGTGCGTCTGCCAGCGCTTCGAGCCGTCGTAGGACAGCTCCAACTTCACCTTCCGAACCCTGGCCTCCTCAGTCAGGCGCACCACCGCGGCGATCGTCGCGGAGTTGAAGTGGGCCAGGTGCTCGAAGTGCAGCTCCAGCACCACCTCCCGCACGATCGCCCGGGCAAAGACGAGATTGAAGAACGAGCGCAGTGCCTCATGGGGATTCCGGTTGTTGCTGACGCCGCGCCAATGCAGGGCGACTCGGTCCGGGGCGACCTCCTCGACGTCGATGCTCAACTCGCCAAGAACCAACTCGCGCATGATGGGTGAGCTTACCCGACCGACGCGGGGCCCAAAACTACTGACGCTGCAACCTTGACGCGGCCTGCGCCGTCCTCGACGCTTCCCCCCGTTGGCAATGTCCCTCCACACGCGGTTCGTGCCTGACTGGAACCTGATCAAGTCCCAGTGGGACGCCTCACAGCGCTTCTTCCTTGCGACGGGGATCGAGGCGGACGTGGCGCACTCGCTGACGATGGCGACCCAGGAGCTTCTGGAGAACGCCGTCAAGTACGGGAAGTTCGATGCGGGGGACGAGGTGGACCTGGCGATCGAGGCGCAGGGCACGCTGATCACCATCGAAGTACGCAACCCCGTCACTTCCGACCCGGCGCTGCTCCGTGCCCTCGACGACACGGTCCAGTGGATCCGCAGCTTCCAGAACCCGTTCGAAGCGTTCGTCGCCAGGCTGAAGCAGGTAGCGGCCACCGCCTACCAACCGGGCGTCTCCGGCCTGGGCCTGGTGCGGATCGCCTACGAAGCGCAGTGCCTGCTCGACTTCTACGTCGATGATGACGAGCAACTGGCGCTTTCGGCGGTCTACCGCACGGCGCCGCAGGGCTTCGAGTGAGCTCGACGCCGAGCCACCACCTCTCGAGCCTGATCGGCCGTTTGCGAGCAAGCGGCGGCGCAGAGATCCCCGTGACGTTGACCCCGCGGAGCCGGCTCACGCTGGGCGTCCGATTCGGGCCCCAGGACAAGCCAATCAACGGAGCCCGGTTCGAGGCGCTGACGCTGGACCTGCCGGCGGGGCCGATGGTGCTCACGGCTTGTCAGGTCGACCACCTCGAGGCCGAGTCGGCTCGCCTGGTGTTCCTCTCGGCGACCTACGACTGCGACGCACTGTTCACCCAGGGCAAGGCGCTCGACCTGTGCTCCTACCTCGACAACCTGCCGATCGTCCTGCGCGCGAACGACCACGTGTCGGCGCCGTTCAAGCAGTACTGCGCCGATCTGATCTACGGAATGGCGGTCCACCAGAGGTTCTTCGACGAGCAAGACGAGCTCTACCGTGGCGAGGACCTCGCGGTCCGGGAGATCGCCCAGCGACAGCTGATCGCGAGGCATGGCGCAGCCTTCAACCGCTTCTTCGATGAACAACTGGCGCAGCTCGAGACGCTGGTGGCGCCGCTGCCACGCGAGGCCTACGAGCGGCACGCGACGTTCTTTCGCGCAGTGGCGTGGCAATTCATCGCCCGCTCGGAGTTCTTGAGCCGGACCAACCTCAAGCCCCGCGGGTATGCGGGGGACGCCCAGATGATGAGGATGGTCTACGAGCAGCGGCATCTGGGCGCCAAAGTGTTCGACCAACTGCTTCATTATCACCCGTTGACCTCCGCCGCCGCGCAGGCGGTGAGAAACCGGCGGCAGCTGGTCGCCAACCACCTGGGCTCGATCGCGGGCGAAGCGCCCCGGCGTTTCTTCTCGGTCGCCTGTGGCCCTGCGTGGGAGGTCCGGGACCTGTTTCGATCCGCGGCCGACGCGGCCAAGTGGGAAGGCTTGCTGCTGGACCAGGATCCCGAGGCGCTCGCCGCTGCTCAGGCAGAGGTCGATTCGGTCGGGCGGGCGATCGGCGTCCCGCTTAATATCGCGTGCGTGAATGACTCGGTGCGCACGATGCTGCGAACGCCGCAGCTCGCCGCGCGATTCGGCACCTTCGATTTCATCTACTCGATGGGGCTGTTCGACTACCTCACCCCACCGGTCGCCCGGGTTGTTCTTCGCCGCCTCGCTGGTCTCCTCCGGCCCGGCGGCGTGATGTTGGTCGGCAACTACGACGTCGCCAATCCGACCCGCCACTACATGGCCTTCTGGATGGACTGGGTCCTCTACCTGCGTACCGAGGCGGAGCTCCTCGGGCTGGCGGACGGGCTGGAGGGGATCCGCGGCACGGTGACGCGCGACCCGACGGGCGCCCAACTCTTTCTGAAGCTGGAGCGGGTCCGATGAGCAACGCCGTCCCGAGCGGAGACTTCGCGGCCTACCGCGACGGCTTGCTCCACGGCTGGCTGAGAATCCTCACCACCCTCGGCTATTCGCTGATCCCGATCTTCTTCCTGCTCGACGCGGTGATCATGCCGTCCGAGCTGCTCCCGCGCTTCGCCATCTACCGCGCCAGCGCGACCGTGCTGGTCCTCGGACAGCACCTGCTGGTGCGACGCACGGCGGCCAGCCGTTGGTCCTTTCTGCACGGCTACGGTTTTTCGGTCGTGGTGTCGGTGACGATCGTCCAGATGAGCATCGACCTGGGTGGTTTCAACTCCACCTACTACGCAGGGCTGAACCTGGTGTTGGTGGCGGTCAACCTCCTGCTGCCGTGGCGGGCCGTCCACTCCGCGCTCAACGGGCTGGTGGTGATGGGCCTCTACGTCGCCGGAAACCTGCTGCTGGGCAAAAGCCACGAGATGAAGGACATCGTCAACAACCTCTACTTCATGGGCGGCACGGTGGTGATCTCGGTGGCCCTGACCCAGGTCCGCTACCGGCAGATCGAACAGGAGTTTCAGCTGCGCCAGGAACTGCTCGCGGCGAACGTCAGCCTCGACCGGTCGCGCGCCGAGCTCAAGACCGCCCGGGATGCGCTCTGGGGTGAGATGGAGGTCGCCCAGCGAATCCAGACCGCCCTGTTGCCAGCCAATCGCAGGCTGGGGCGGTACGAGGTCGCCGCGGCGATGCGACCGGCCGCCGAGGTCGGTGGGGACTACTACGACTTCTTCCAGACACAGCACGGCGAGCGCTGGTTGGCCGTCGGCGACGTCTCCGGCCACGGGGTCGAGGCCGGACTGGTGATGATGATGACCCAGACGGCGATCGCGACTCTCGTGGGCGAAGCGGCGGGCAGGGTTCCTTCGCACGTCTTCGCCGAGGTCAACCGGACGCTGCTGGAGAACATCTCCCGGCTCGGAGCGGCGCGGTTCATGACCCTCAACATCGTTCGCCTCGACGACACGAGCTTGACGTTGGCCGGCAAGCACCAGGACCTGCTGATCTGGCGCGCGAAGAGCCAGCAGGTCGAGACCATCAGTTACGAGGGCTGCTGGATTGGCGTCGTGCCGGACACGATCGGCCGATCGGTGGATCTCCAAGTTCCGCTCGAGGAGGCGGACGTGGTGTTCTTCTTCACCGACGGGCTGACCGAGGCGACCAACGCCAAGGGAGAGATGTTCGGCCAGGATCGCGTGGTCGCGGCGTTCGCCGACGTTGCAAAGCTGTCGTTGGATCGAGCGCTAAATCAGCTCCTCGAGCAGGTGAAGACCTGGCAGAGCCGGCAAGACGATGACATCACGCTGGTCCTGGTCCGGGTCGGCCCGAGTCAGCCAGCGGCCTGAAAGGTGATTTGCCCGCCGCTCGCCACGTCAAACGGCTTGAGCGCACGCTTGAGCGCGTCGAATGACATGCCCTGCCAGCGCTTCGCCCGGTCGTGCACCAGCGTGAGCGCGACCCTTTGCTTCTGGGCGTAGTTGATCACCTGGATCACCGCCGAGATGGTCGAGGAGTTGAAGTATTCGAGCTTCTCGAAGTGCAGCTCGAGGGCGACATTGCCGCGGGCCGCACCGTCGATCAGCTCCGTAAAATAGGGCAACAGCTCGCGGCTCGGGTCCCGGCTGCTGCTCCGACCCGAAAGATCCACCCGGATGACGAGCGGGTTCGTCTCGTCTTTGCTGAG
>JAYVRT010000808.1:0-3977 GCA_043776025.1 Archangiaceae bacterium
GCGCCTACGACGTCGCCCGGCTCGATGCGCGAACGGTGCGCTTCACCGTGCAGGGCCACCCCACCCCCGGCCCGCAGCCGATCTCCGTCACCGCCCATCGGGTCACGGTGGAGACCGGAGGCGCGCTGAAGTACCTGCCTCCGGCCGACGCGCGCTTCGCGAAGCTGGTGGCGTTTGGGGCGAGCCTGACGATGGGCTGCCAGGACGCGACGATGAGCCAGCGGACTCAGCTCCACGGCCCGGCGACGATCCTCGCGCGGCAGGCGGGGGCGTACCTCGGGCTGCCGCTCATCAAAGAGGGCTACCTGCCGATGCTGGCTGTCTCCGACATCGACCCGGTGTCCTGCCGGCCAAAGCAGGCGGACATCTTCAGCACCATCGCCGGCCGCGCCCAGACCGAGCTGCTGCCGCGGCTCAAGGACACCGGCGGGAACATCGCGATCGGCAAGATGCGGGTCGACCCCGCGCTGACCGTGACCAACGTGGCGATCGGCGGCTTCCGGGTGGCGGAGACGGCGGACGGCGCGAAGAGCCTGTTCGGCACCATCCTCGAGCACGTGGTCTGGGACACGAAGGTGGACGCCGCGGGGTTGATCACCGCCCCGGCCGAGACGGAGCTCGATCGGGTGTCTGCGTCAGCGCCGACGCTGGCGATCACCACCGATCTGTTCGGCAACGACTACAACAACGTCAACCTCTACACCGACGGCATCCCCGACTTGAGCGCCCTCACCCCGGTCGACGAGGTGCGGGCCTCACTGAAGCAGGTGATGGATCGCCTCGACGCGACCGGGGCCGAAGCCTTCCTCGCGACCGGGCCGGACAACACCCTGCTGCCCGCCTACCCGGAGAAGGTGGCGCGCCTGAAGGCGGCGGGGTACTCGGAAGGCGACGCCACCGGCTGGATCACCGCGATGCGGGCGCGGATCGCCACGTACAACGACGCGCTGCGGGAAGAGGTGAAGGCGCACCCGAAGGTCCACGTCGTCGATCTCCACGCGAGGATCGCCACTGTGCTCTCCGAAGGCGTGGAGGTCGGCGGGCAGCGGCTGCAGCCCCAGCCGTTCGGCGGGCTGCTCTCCCTCGACTCGATGCACTTCTCCGACACCGGCTACGCGGTGCTCGCCAACGCCTTCATCGAGCAGATCAACGCCGAGCTGGGGACGAAGATCCCCCGGGCCGATCTCGCGGCGATCCACGCCAGCGATCCGTATTCGGTCGAGGCGCTCCGCGCCGCGGGCCTCGGCTGCGCCGGCACGTCGAACTGAACGGGACGCGGGACCCGAGAATTGCTCGTCCAGAGGCCGCATTTCTATAAAAGGGTCCCTCTATGCGCCTGCTTCTCGCCACCCTCGCCGCTTCGACCGCTGCGTTAGCCCAGACCGAGCCGTGCGCGAAGGATCGCGAGGAGACGGGCGCGTGGATCTCTCGACTTGCGGCTCAAGTAGATCGGAGCGCGGTGATCCTCGGGCCGGAGCAACACCTGGCGAGTGTGGCGGGGCCACAGCTCCGCCTCGGGGGAGGAGGAGTCTCCGTCACCATCACCCAGGCGATGACCTCGGTCGCTGGCCGGAGCACGGCGGCAGCCGACCTCGACAAGGCGCTCCGGGCCGCCGAGGCGCTTCAGAAGGACCTCCACTCCGAGGTCAGCCCCGGCGCGACGCCCGGCTATGTCGTGGTGATCGACGCCGACGTGCCGTGGAGTCGCGTCGTCCCGGTGATCATCGCCGTGGTCAAGGGCGGGCCGCGCCGCGTCACGTTCGTGTTCGCCGATCCGGTGGCGGGTCCCGCGGCGCCTGGCAAGAGCTCGGTCGACCCGGATCTGGAAGAGATTCGTCAGACACCGGAGTTTGGCGAAAAGACGAAGAAGCTCGCGGCGGTCTCGAAGAAGATCTTCAGCGCCTGCCCCGGGGTCGTGAAGAGCTTTGCCGAGCCCCGCGAGTCGGCCGAGCTCGCGCCGATGCTGCTCAAGCTGGTCGAGCGCCTGCCGCGCTGCTCTTGCGAGCTCGACCTGGCCGCCTTGCGCGCGGTGCTGTGGATGACCTTCCAGGTGGACGCCCAGACGATGATCGAAGTCGAGGTCGCGGCGAAGGGCCGCCCCGTCGCTGTGAAGCAGAGCGAGGTCTGGAGCTCGGCGCAGGCCCAGGTGGTCGCCGCGGCGAAGGGGAAGGGCGCGATTCAGCTGGTGGCCTCGAAGAAGTGAAGGCGCCGAGCCGAAGCACCCAGCTTTTGGCAGCCGGGACGCGGCTCCCAAGGCCAGGGGCACGCAGCGACCTGCGCAACCCGCCCTGGCTTTGGGGGTTGGCTGGGGACTGGCGGCGGGCTACGCGCAACCGATGAAGATCGCCGGAAATGTCCTCGCGGTGTTGGTGGCGCTCGAACACCTGTGGTTCTTCGTCCTCGAGAGCTTCCTCTTCCGCAGCGCGGTGGGGCTCGAGACCTTCCACCAGACCCAGCTTCAAGCCGACACCTGCGCGGTGCTCGCCCAGAATCAGGGCCTCTACAACGCATTCCTCGCCGCGGCGCTGGGTTGGGCGGTGGTGACCGGGAACCTGCCGATGCGCCGCTTCGTCCTCGGCTGCGTCGTCGTCGCCGGCGTCGTTGGCTCGGCGACAGTCGGGGACAAGACGATCGTCCTCGCCCAGAGTCTGCCCGCGGCGCTGGCTTTGGCGCTGACCCTGCGTCAGGAGCTCAGGCAGCCCGCTTGAGCAGGCGCTTCACTTCCTCGACCACCTTCGCCGCGGTGATCCCGAACTTCTCGTAGATCACCTCGGCCGGAGCCGACGCGCCGTAGTGATCGACGCCGATCGCCACGCCCTCGTCGCCGAGCCACTTGTCCCAGCCGAAGGTGACCCCGGCCTCGATCGACACCCGCACCGGCACCGAGGGCAGCAGCACCTCTTCGCGGTAGGACGCCGGCTGGGCCTTGAACGCTTCCCAGCAGGGCATCGAGATCACCCGGGTGGCGATGCCTTCTTTCTGCAGCAGCTCCTGGGCCTGGAGCGCGAGCTGCACCTCGCTGCCCGTCGACAGCAGCAGCGCCGCCGGCTGGCCTTCGCAGTCGGAGAGCACGTAGGCGCCCTTGTGGAGCCCCTCGGCGCTGGCGAGCTTCGTCCGGTCGAGCCCGGCGACCTTCTGCCGGCTGAGCACCAGGCCGGTGGGGCCTTCGGTGCGCTCCATCGCCATCCGCCACGCCTGCGCCGACTCGGCGCCGTCGCACGGCCGCACCATGTACATGTTCGGCATCGCCCGCAGCGAGGCGAGCTGCTCGACCGCCTGGTGGGTCGGCCCATCTTCGCCCAGGCCGATCGAGTCGTGGGTCCAGACGTAGACCACCGGCAGGTGGTTGAGCGCCGCCAGCCGCACCGCCGGCCGCATGTAGTCGCTGAAGCAGAAGAAGGTCGCGGTGAACGGCCGCAGACCGCCGTGGTAGGCGATGCCGTTGGCGATCGACGCCATCGCGTGCTCGCGGACGCCGAAGTGGAGGTTGTTCCCCTTCCCCGTCTGGCCGTCGAAGTCGCCGGCGTCCTTGAGCGAGGTCTTGGTCGAGCCCGACAGATCCGCGTCGCCGCCGATCAGCTCCGGGAGGCGGGCGACGAGCGCGTTGAGCGCCTTGCCGGCGGCGGTGCGGGTCTCGACCGCTTCCCCGGCCTTGAAGACCGGCAGCGCCTGGTCGAACCCCTCGGGGAGATCGCCCGCCTGGGTCCGCTTCCAGGTCTTGGCGAGCTCGGGGTGCGTCTTCTCGTACTCGGCGAACTTCTTCTCCCACGCCTCCTGGGCCTGCTTGCCGTGGATGAG
This sequence comes from Archangiaceae bacterium, assembly GCA_043776025.1. GTDB lineage: Bacteria > Myxococcota > Myxococcia > Myxococcales > Myxococcaceae > JAYVRT01. The sequence goes on from JAYVRT010000808.1 coordinate 3,799, forward strand.
CGCGAGCCCGAAATGCTTCGCCGCTTCCTCGGGGACGTAGAACTTCTTCTCCGGATCCCACCCCAGCGCCTTCTTGGTCAGCGCGACCTCGGCCTCGCCCAGCGGGCTGCCGTGCGAGGTGCACTTGCCACCCTTGTTGGGCGAGCCGTAGCCGATGGTGGTCTTGATCACGATCAGCG
>JAYVRT010000809.1:0-3976 GCA_043776025.1 Archangiaceae bacterium
TGGGCGCATGAAGCCGCACTTCATCCCTTCACAAGGATTTGAAAATGCGCCTCCGCAGCCTCGCGTGCCTCGCCCTGGTCGCCTCGACCTCCGCCGCCTTCGCCGACGAAGGCATGTGGACCTTCAACAGCTTCCCCTCTGAGAAGGTGAAGTCGAAGTACGGCTGGTCGCCCACCCAGCAGTGGCTCGATCACGTCCGGCTCGCCTCGGTGCGCATCGCCGGCGGCTGTTCGGCCAGCGTCGTCTCTCCCGACGGCCTGGTGATGACCAACCACCACTGCGCCCACTCCTGCATCGAGCAGCTCTCGACGCCGAAGAAGGACTTCGTCAAGGCGGGCTTCTTCGCGATGCAAGCCAAGGACGAGGTCAAGTGCCCGAAGGTCGAGCTGAACCAGTTGGTGGAGATCACCGACGTCACCAAGGTGGTGCAGGAAGCCACCAAGGGCATCGACGAGGCCAAATTCAATGACGTGCAGCGCGCCAAGATCGCCGAGATCGAGAAGACCTGCGCCACCTCGGACGACCTGCGGTGCGACGTCGTCTCGCTCTACCGTGGCGGTCACTTCGACCTCTACAAATACCGCCGCTTCCAGGACGTGCGGCTGGTCTTCGCCCCCGAGTTCGAGATCGCCTTCTTCGGCGGCGACCCCGACAACTTCAACTTCCCCCGCTACGATCTCGACGTCTCGTTCCTGCGGATCTACGGAGCCGACGGCAAGCCGGCGAAGATGGAGCACTTCCTCCAGTTTTCCAGTGAGAACGCGAAGGAAGGCGAGCTCAGCTTCGTCTCCGGCAATCCGGGCGGCACCAGCCGGATGCTGACCGTCGCCCAGCTCGAGGCCCTGCGCGACGTGCAACTGCCGATGAGCCTCACCCGGCTCTCGGAGCTGCGCGGGGTCCTCACCGAGTATGCCCACCGGGGAGCCGAGCAAGCGCGCCACAGCAACGCGATGCTGTTCGGTGTCGAGAACGGGCTCAAAGCCTACAAGGGCCGCCACGGCGCGCTGACTGATCGGAAGTTCTTCGACGCAAAGGTGGCCGCCGAGGCCGCCTTCAAGGCGAAGATCGCCGCCAACCCCGAGCTGAAGAAGCAGTACGCCGGCGTCTGGGACGCGATCGCCGCGACCACCGAGAAGCAGCGCGCCAGCCGCAAGGCCTACATCGCCCTCGAGGCTGGGATGATTGGCGAGGAGTTCGGCCTCGCTCGCACCCTCGTCCGCGCGGCCGACGAGCTCGCCAAGCCCAACGGCGAGCGGCTCCGGGAGTACTCCGACGCCCGGCTGCCCCAGCTGAAGCAGGCCCTGTTCTCCAAGGCGCCGATCTACGACGAGTTCGAGACCGCCACCCTCACCTTCGCCCTGATCAAGGTGCGTGAGGACCTCGGCGCCGATCACCCCGCCGTGAAGCAGATCCTGGGGCAGCGCAGCCCCGAGGAGATCGCCGCGGAGGCGGTAAAGGGTTCAAAGCTGAAGGACCCGAAGTTCCGCGAGGAACTGTTCGCTGACGGCAAGGGCAAGGAGAAGATCGCCGCGAGCAAGGACCCGATGATCGTGCTCGCCCGCCTGATCGACTCGCCCTCGCGCGAGGTGCGCAAGAAGTGGGAGGACGAGGTCGAGGGCCCACTGAAGAAGCAAGGCGAGCAGCTGGCCAAGGCCTTCTTCGCGGTCAACGGCACCAGCACCTACCCCGACGCCACCTTCACGCTCCGCCTCTCGTACGGCGCGATCAAGGGCTACCCGGAGAACGGGGCCGAGGTGAAGCCGGTGACGACGATGGCCGGCGCCTTCGACCGCGCCACGGGCCGGGCGCCGTTCGCCCTGCCGAAGAGCTGGCTCGACGCCAAGAGCAAGCTCGCCCTCGACACCCCGATGAACTTCTGCAGCACCAACGACATCATCGGCGGCAACTCCGGCTCGCCGGTGGTCAACAAGGCAGGCGAGGTGATCGGCCTGATCTTCGACGGCAACATCCAGTCGTTGGGGGGTGACTACGGGTTCGACGAGTCGGTGAACCGCGCGGTGGCGGTGCACAGCGCGGCGCTGCTCGAGGCGCTCGACAAGATCTACGGCGCCAAGCGGATCGTCGCTGAGCTCCGCCCCCAGACCGCGGTGAAGGCCGGCGGCGAGAAGTAAGTTGGGCGCCCAGTAACTTTTTCGTCACTCTTCGCCCGCGGTCGCTTTTTGCGATCGCGGGCGTTTTGTTTTCCCGAGCCCAATTCTAGGCTCCGCCCACGCATGCCCCCGACCACCGCGATGCCAACGAAGCGCTTCTTTGAAGTGATCCTCCCGGCGCTGGTGCTCAAGCAGTTCGATTCCTTCCTCGAGCAGGACGGGTGCATCTCCTTCGACGTCACCGGCGTCGGCCAGTGGAGCTTCACCTTCGGCACCGAGGAGCCGGTGGCGCCGGGCCTCGACCCCGCTGCGGGCCTGAAGCTGACCTTCACCCCCAAGGCGATCGCCGCGTTCATCGACGGCTCGCTCGACGTCGTCGCCGCGGTGCAGGCGAGGGAAGTCACCGCCAAGGGGCGGGAGTTCCTTTTGCTCGAGAACTTTGGACGGATTCTGCGCCCCCCCGAGAAGCACGACATGGGGTGGGACGCACAGACCGTGGGCTGATTCCCACGAAAACCAGGGGGCAGATCAACATGTCGCGAATCGCAAAAGCAGATGTGAACCGGGCGTTGGAGCTGGTGGCGAAGCAGCTGATCAAGTCGGGCGGCGCGGACGGCAAGGTCTCTCGCGCGGACGTGAAGAAGGCGCTGACCGAGCTGCCGAAGAACGAGCGCGGGCTGGCCGACATCTTCTTCAAGTTCGTCGACAACCGGGACTTCAAGGCCGGGGCCCAGGTGACGGCGAAGGACATCAACAAGGCCGTCGCCTACGCGAAGGAGCACATGATCGCGAAGTACGACCTCAACGAGAACGGCCTGTCGAAGTCCGAGATCAAGGACATGTCGCTCACCGGCAAGCGGGCGGTGGACCTCGCCAAGGCGCTGAAGGCCTCGGGCGCCGGCGCCGACTGATCGGCCTCACCTGCTCTTGAAATCGAAGCGGCCCGGTGAGAAATCGCCGGGCCGTTTTTCTCACTCCCACTCGATCGTGGCGGGCGGCTTGGACGAGATGTCGTAGACGACCCGGTTGATCCCCGGGACCTCGTTGATGATCCGGCTGCTGATCTTCCCCAACACCTCGTAGGGCAGCCGGGCCCAGTCGGCGGTCATCCCGTCGACGCTGGTCACCGCGCGCAGGGCGCAGACGTTCTCGTAGGTTCGCTCGTCGCCCATCACCCCGACGGTCTGCACCGGCAAGAGCACGGCGAAGGCCTGCCACAGCTGGTTGTAGAGGCCGGCGGCGCGGATCTCTTCCTGGACGATCACGTCGGCGTTGCGGACCACCTCGAGGCGGTCGGCGGTGATGTCGCTGATCACCCGGATCGCCAGGCCCGGCCCGGGGAACGGCTGCCGGCCGACCATCTCCTCCGGCAGGCCGAGCTCGCGGCCCAGCACCCGGACCTCGTCCTTGAACAGCTCGCGCAGCGGCTCGACGAGCTTCAGGTTCATCTTCTCCGGCAGCCCGCCGACGTTGTGGTGGCTCTTGATCGTCGCCGACGGGCCCTTGGTCGACACCGACTCGATCACGTCCGGGTAGAGCGTGCCCTGGGCGAGGAAGCGCGCGCCCTCGATCTTCTTCGCCGCCTCCTCGAAGACGGCGATGAACTCGTAGCCGATCGCCTTGCGCTTGGCCTCGGGGTCGACCACGCCCTTGAGCCGGGCGAGGAAGCGATCCTCGGCGTCGATCGTCTCCAGGGGGATCTTGAAGCGCCCCTTGAAGAGCTTCTCCACCTGTTCCCGTTCGCCGGCCCGCAGCAGGCCATTGTCGACGAAGATGCACTGGAGCCGGTCGCCGATCGCGTTGTGGATCAGCACCGCCGCTACCGAGCTGTCGACCCCGCCGGACAGGCCGCAGATCACCTTCCC
>JAYVRT010000810.1:0-3975 GCA_043776025.1 Archangiaceae bacterium
CACCGGCGGCGTCGCGGCTTCGTTCTCCTGGCTGGGTGACGTGATCCTCGCCGAGCCCAAGGCGCTGATCGGCTTCGCCGGCCCCCGGGTGATCGAGCAAACGATTCGCCAGAAGCTGCCCGAAGGCTTCCAGCGGTCCGAGTTCCTGCTCGACCACGGGATGTTCGACGCGATCGTCCCCCGCAAGGAGCTCCGCGGCCGGATTTCGCAGCTGATCGCGCTGATGTCGTGACCCCCGCCGAAGCCGTCGCCTGGCTCGCCGCGCTCTCCCCGTCGATCGTCCGCCTCGGGCTCGATCGCGTCCAGGCCGCGCTCGCCGCGCTCAAGAACCCCCAGACGACCTGCCCCGCGGTCCACGTCGCGGGGACCAACGGCAAGGGCAGCACCTGCGCCTTCGCCGCCGCCTGCCTCACCACCCAGGGCTACAAGGTCGGCCTCTACACCTCGCCCCACCTGGTGCGGGTCAACGAGCGGTTTCAGATCGGCGGCGAGGCGATCTCCGACGCGCTGCTGGGGCAGCGGGTGCTCGAGGTGCTCGCCGCGGTCGGCCCCTCACACGAGCTGACCTTCTTCGAGTTCGGCACCGTCGTCGCGCTCTGGCACTTCGCGCAGGAACGCGTGGACGTCGCCGTGCTCGAAGCCGGGCTCGGCGGCCGCCTCGACGCCGTCACCTGCTGCCGCCCTTCGGTCACCGCGATCACCCCGATCTCTTTCGATCACATGGACTACCTGGGCCACTCGCTGCCCGCGATCGCGGTGGAGAAGGCGGGGATCTTGAAGCCCAACGTGCCGCTGGCGCTCAGCGCCCAGCCCCCCGAGGTCCTCGAGGCGATCGAAGAGGTGGCGCGGAAGGTCGGCGCGCCGGTGCGCCTGATGGGCCGGGACTTTCAATGCGAGCTCGACCCCGACGGCAAGCGCTTCACCTACCGGGGGATGCGCACCTCGGTGCGCTCGCTCTTGCCGGGCTTGAAGGGGCCGCACCAGTTTCAGAACGCGACGCTGGCGTTGGCGTGCCTCGAGCTGCTGGAGGATCGGGGGATCAAGATCTCCCAGGACCACGCCCGCAACGGCCTGGCCAGCACCGTGTGGCCGGGGCGGCTGGAGGAGCTGCCGGGAACGCCGCGCGTCGTCCTCGACGGCGCCCACAACCCCGCCGGAGCCAGCGCCCTCGCCCAGGCGCTCGCCTCGATCTACCCCGGCCGGAAGGTGCACCTCGTCTTCGGCGTCCTCGCCGACAAGGACCACCGGCCGATGCTGCGGACGCTCTTCCCGCTCGCCACCGCGGCGTACCTCACCCCGGTCGCGAGCCCGCGGACCCTCGAGCCGGCGCGCTACCTCGACGAGGCCCGGGCGCTGTGTCCCAGGGTCCTGGCCTTCGGCTCGCCGGCTCAGGCCCTCGCCGCCGCGCGCGCCGCCGCTGGCCCGGACGACCTCGTCGTCGCGGCGGGATCGCTGTTCCTCATCGGGCAGCTCAAGGTTTCGCTGGGTTGACAGTCGTCAGAGGCTGCTTATCTTCGATCAGCGATGAGCGACGAGAACCGGCAGGAGCCTCAGGATCCGCAGCCCACGGCGGGGCTCCCCGGAGAGCTGGCCGCCGCCCACAAGCGCATCGACGAGCTGGCGCGCGCCTACCAGGCGGCGGAGAAGGACCGCGCCGACTTCAAGCTGCGGGTCCAGCGCGAGCGCGAACGGATGCTCGACGTCGAGAAGGCCGAGGTGGCGATGACGCTGATCGAGGTCCTCGACGATCTCGACCTGTGCCTGCAGACCCCAGACGAGTCGCCGCTGTACCAGGGCGTGAAGCTGATCCGCGATCAGGTGGTGAAGAAGCTCGAGCAGCAGCAGATCGAGCGGCTCGACCTCTATGGCCAGCCGTACGATCCGCGGCTCGCCGAGGCGGCTGACGTCGAGCTCACCGCCCACCCCGACGAAGACGGGAAGGTCATCGCGGTGCTCCGCAACGGCTACCGCCTCAAGGATCGCGTGATTCGCGCCGCCCGGGTCAAGGTCGGCCGCTACGTGCAGCCCGCCCAGGCCTGATCAGCTGATAGAGAGGCCGCATGTCCGGTCGGATCTTCGTGCTGCCGCTGCTGCTGTTGGCCCAGGCTGCCCGCGCCGACGACGTCACCGAGTGGGCGAAAGAGAAGGTGCGCGAGCACGGCGAGGTGGCGAAGAGCCCGGCCGATGCGGGCGCGAAGGCCACCGGCAAGCTGTGGCGCGAAAGGCCGGCGTCGGCGGCGATCCCCGAGTTCGTCGCACCGTCTTCGCTCGCTCCGCTGGTGAAGGCGGTTCGGCCGGGCGTCGTCAACGTCGCCACCACCAACCAGGGGGCCTCGAAGTCGCTCGGCTCAGGGTTCCTCATCAACGCGCAGGGCCTGGTGGTCACCAACAGCCACGTCGTCGAGCGCGCCCAGTCGATTCGGGTGCGGTTGGCCGACGGGCGCGAGTTCGACGCCACGCCCGTCGGGCGAGATCCCTCGACTGATCTCGCGCTGCTGCGCCTGTCGGGCGAGGGCGTGGGCGCGCTCCCCACGGTGTTCCTCGGCGACTCCGATCGCCTCGAGGTCGGCGACTGGGTGGTGGCGATCGGCAACCCCTTCGGCCTCGACACCTCGGTGACGCACGGGCTGATCTCCGCCCGCGAGCGGGTGATCGGCGTCGGGCCCTTCGACGAGTTCATCCAGACCAACGCGCTGATCAACCCGGGCAACTCCGGCGGCCCGCTGTTCAACATGCGCGGCGAGGTGGTCGGGGTCACCACCGCGATCGTCACCCAGGGCCAGGGCATCGGCTTCGCGGTGCCGATCAACCTGGTGAAGGACCTGCTGCCCAACCTTCTCGACAACGGCCGGGCCGACCGCGGCTGGCTCGGGGTCAACATCCAGGAGATCGGCGAGGGCCCGAACAAGGCGGCGGTGGTGACCGAGGTCTACAAGAACAGCCCCGCGGCGAAGGCCGGGCTGCTCCCGGGAGACAAGGTCGTCGGCGTCGGCGGCAAGCAGGTCGAGTCGTACCTGCAGCTGCTGCGGCGGATCGCGCTGCTCGCTCCGGGGACGACGGTGAAGCTCACGTTACAGAGGGGGAAGACCACCTTCGATGCCTGGACGACGCTCTCCACCCGCCCGACCGGCGACGCGCTGGCGTCGATCGCCAGCGGCGGGAAGATCGACTCCCTCGGGTTGGTGCTCAGCGAGCTGTCGGGCGCGCTGGCGAAGCAGCTGGGCGTGGAGAGCGGCTTGGTGGTCGCGGCGATCCTCCCCGGCAGCCCCGCGGAGGAATCGGGCCTGCAGATCGGCGACGTGGTCACCGAGGTCAACAAGCGCAAGGTGACCGCGCTCGGCCAGCTGAGCGAAGCGCTGGCGCTCGCTGGGGCAGGGCAGCCGGTGCTCCTGCGCTACCAGCGCGGCGAGACCGGGCGCTACGTCGCGATCAAGTCGAAGGAGTAGGGGCCTTGCGCTCCTGGGCCCTGGCGTACTGCCCCGGGGGGACGCCGGTCCACCGCTTGAACGCCCGGGTGAAGGAGTGCGGATCCTCGTAGCCGAGCAGGAACGCCACCTCGGCGACCTGGGCCCCGCGGCCGACCAGCAGCTGCTTCGCGTTGGTCTCCCGCACCCGGTCCAGCAGCCCGAGGAAGTCGAGCTGGTGGGCGGTGAGCCGGCGCTGCAGCGTCCGCGCGCTCATGTGCAGCACCTTGGCGACCGCCGAGACCCGCGGGGGAGACCCTTCGGCGAGCATCGCGTGGACCGCGTGGGTCGCCCGCGCGACGATCGTGTCGTCCGCCGGCAGCGCCGTCAGCTCCGCGGTCGCCGATCGCAGCAGCAGCTCGAGCAGCTTCGGGTCGGCGCCGGGCACCGGGCTCTGCAGCAGCGCCGCCGGCACGGCGAAGCCGTTGGTCGGGGCGTCGAAGGTGAACGACGAGGTCCCGAAGGTGCGCGCCAGCTCGCCGAGGTCCGCGCCGGTGACCGGGTGGGCGAA
>JAYVRT010000811.1:0-14147 GCA_043776025.1 Archangiaceae bacterium
CCTCGAGGGGAAGAAGAAGGCCCAGAAGATCGACCCCAAAGACAAGCCGAAGACCGCGTCGCTGTTTCGCGACATGAAGCTCGACGGGCTGACCCTGGATGAGGCGCTGCAGCTGCTGAAGCTGCCCCGCACCCTCGGGGTCGTCGAAGAGAAGGACGTGATCGCGTCCAACGGTCGCTACGGGCCTTACCTGCGCTGGGGTACCGAGACCCGCAACATGGGGATCGAGAACGAGAACAAGCTGTTCACCATCACCCTCGACGAGGCGATGGTGATCTTGCGCGAGCCGAAGCAGTTCCGCGGCCGGGGCCAGGCGAAGCCGCCGCTGGCGAGCTACCCGCCGGATCCGATCTCCGGCAAGCCGGTGGTGCTCAAGGAAGGCCGGTTCGGCTTCTACGTCACCGACGGCGAGACCAACGCCTCGCTGCGCCGGGGCGACGAACCGAGCGAGCTGAACGCCGAGCGCGCCTACGAGCTGATGGAGCTGCGCCGTGAGTACATCGAGTCGGGCGGCGGGAAACCGAAGAAGGTGAAGAAGGTCGTGGGCAACGGGAAGGCTCCCAAGCCCTCGAAGGCGAACCGGGTCGCGAAGGCACCCAAGGCAGTGGCTCCGCCGACGATCGTCAAGCCGGCGAAAGCGGCGAAGGCCGCGGCCCGTGCGAAGAAGCCCGCGGCGAAGAAGGTCGCCAAGGCGAAGAAGCCCAGCGCCCGCAGGTAACCGACGATGAAGGCCCGCGCGCTCGAGGAGGAGAAGGCTTTCCTGGCCGGGTACAAACCCAAGGACTACCCGCGGCCTTCGGTGACGGTCGACCTGGTGGTCTTCACCATCATCGACGCGCAGCTGCGGGTGCTGCTGGTGAAGCGGAAGGAGCCGCCGTTCAAGGGCGCCTGGGCGTTGCCCGGTGGGTTCGTCCGAGTCGAAGAGACGCTGTCGCAGGGCGAAGATCTCGACGCCGCGGCGCACCGCGAGCTGCACGAAGAGACCGGGCTCTCCGCCGACCGGGTGTTCCTCGAGCAGCTGTACACCTTCGGCAAGGCCGGTCGCGATCCGCGGATGCGGATCATCTCCGTCGCCTACTACGCGCTGGTGCGCCCGGACCTTGCCCCGGTCGTCCGTGCCGGCGGCGACGTCTCGGATGCGCAGTGGTTCGTCGTCGATGGGCTGAAGAAGGTGGAGCTCGCGTTCGACCACCGGGAAATGGTGCAGGTCGCGCTGGAGCGGATCCGCGGCAAGCTCGACTACTCCCACCTCGCCTTCGACCTGGTGCCGCTGACCTTCACCATCCCCGAGCTGCGGACGGTGTTCGCGATCGTCCTCGACAAGGCGCAGGACCCGGGCAACTTCCGCCGGCGCTTCAACCGGATGCTCGAGGACGGGCTGATCGAGAAGGCGCCGGGGAAGCGGATCACCACCAGCAAGCCGGCCACGGTGTACCGCTTCAAGCGAAGCTGATGGACGCGCTGCTGATCGGCCGGTTTCACGCCGTCACCCGCGCGCAGGCCCTCTGGCTGTCTTCGTTGGGCAACGCGAAGGTCGATCGGCTGATCTGCGTGCTCACCAGCGCGAACCAGGCGGGCACCCGGCGCAATCCGCTCGACGCCGCGACCCGCGAGGCGCTGCTGCGGCCGGCGCTGTCACGGGCGGGCAAGCCGTTCGACGTGGTGCGGGTGGATGACGTGCCGGACAGCGGGCAGTGGGTGCAGCACGTGCTCGCCCAGGTCGGCAAGACGCTGGGCCGCACGCCGGGGCCGAACGACACCGCGCTCTACTCGGCCAACCGCGACGTCGACGCGTTGTTCGAGAAGGCGGGGTTCGCGATCGTGTCCCAGGAGGTGTCAGGCCTGACGCCGCACGAATTGGTGCAACGGATCCTCAAGGGCGGCCCGTGGGAAGGCGAGGCGTCGGCCGAGACCGTCGAGGTGTATTCGCGGCCGCAGGTGCGCTCGACGCTGGAGCACATCTTCTCCCAGACGCTGCTCAACGATGACGGGGAGCTCGGGCACCAGCGCGACTTCGAGTCGTACGGCGCGCAGATGGACGCGTCGCTGCAGCAGAAGCTCGACGACCTGCTGAAGTGGATCAAGCCGGGGCTGATCGTCGACAAGGGCTGCGGCACCGGGAAGCTGCTGGTCGAGCTGGCGAAGATCTGGCCGACGTCGGGCTTCGTCGGGGTCGACCTGTCGCGTGAGTTCCTCCGGATGTGCGACGAGAATACCTACGTGGCCCAGGACGTGGCGCTGCAGTTCGGCAACATCATCGAGCGCAACGTGCCGGAGGGGACGGCGACCACCGTGGTGTTCTCTTCGGTGACGCACGAGATCTATTCGTACAGCGACTACTCGCTGCAGGCGCTGGATCGCGCGTTCGCCAACGCGGCGCGGGAGCTGAAGTCTGGGGGCCATGTGGTGATGCGCGACGGCGTCAGCCCGGGGCAGCGGCCGTGGCGGATGAAGTTCCTGGCCCCTTCGGTCGCGGCGACCTTCGAGCGGTTCGCGAAGGAGTTCAAACACGGACAGGGCGCGCTGCACGAGCGCCTCGCTCCAGACGAGGTGCGGCTCTCCGCCCACCTGGCCAACGAGTTCATCTGCAAGAAGGACTACCAGAAGAACTGGCACATCGAAGTGCACGAGGAGTACGGCGCGCACACGCTTCAGGGGTACCGGGAGGCGCTGGAGCGCGCGGGGCTCCAGGTGGTGAGCGTCACTGGTTACGTCAACCCGTGGATCGCCGAGCATCGGTACGCCGGCTCGGTGCGGCTGCTGGACGACGCGACCGCCGCGGCGGTGGGCTGGCCAGACACGAACGCGATCGTCGTCGGGCGAAAGCCGTAGGCGTTCAGCCGCCGAGCAGCTGCCGCAGCGACCGCGCAAGCACCGAAGCCGCCGCGGCCGAAGCCAGGTGCTGTTCGGTGCGCAGGGTGTCCCACGCGGCGCCGGAGCAGAGCGTCTCGACGGCGGAGTTGAGCCACGCCGGCCTGGACTTGAGCTCCGGGCCGAGGAAGCGGCGCAGCTCTTCGCGGCGGCGACGCGCGATCTCGGTCAGCACGAGGCCGATCGCCTTCGATTTGCCTGCCACCTGGTGGGCGGCGCGCCGGAGCGTGACCGTCGCCTCGAGCGCCTTGGCGCGGTTGCCGACGAACTGCTCGACCCGGCGGTCGAAGGGCGTCCCCGGCGGAGGAGGCGTCGGCTTCGGCAGCCGCTCGGCGTGGAAGCTGGCGAGCGCCAGCAGCAGGTGTTCGCGGCTGGGGAAGTGCTGACCAATGGAGCGGATCGCGACGCTGGCGCGGTCGGCGATCATCTTCGCGGTGGGGTCGACGCGGCCTTCTTCGAGCAGGGCGTGGAGCGCGGCGACGATCGCCTGAGAGGTGCGGGCCTTGCGCGCGTGACGCCCGTCGGGCTTCTTTACGGGGGGCAGGGAGCGAGCGGACTGGCGGTGCATGTGGGGACCTGAGTACCCGAAAGTTTCGCTTCCGCCCAGCGCTGAGCGAGGTCGCCGTCGAGGGCGACGAGGTTGGCGTGGACGGCCGCGCCGTCGGTGCAGAAGGTGAGATCGACGCCGGCCTGCCGCAGCCGCGGCACGTTGCAGGCGGCCTCTTCCAGCGGCGGCATCACCGTGTCGAGCATTCCCTGCAGGTAGAGCACCGGCGCGCCATTCGCGTGCGGCGGCAGGAGGTTGTCGCGCAGGAACTGCAGGTAGCTCCTTCCGGGCTCGCGGCACGCGGGATCGTTGGGGGTGTCGAGGCAGGCGATGGTCGAGCTGCGGAAGTCTTCGTCGACGAGGTCCCCGAGCCGGAAGTGCGTGCCCTGGACCCAGCCGCCGAAGGGGATGAGGCACATCGTGTCGAGCGCCTGCGTCATCTCGATTCGGCCCGCGATCGGGAAGCTGTCACCCGCGTGGGTGGGGCCGAGGTGGTTCGCGAAGTAGGCGTACTGCCGCATCATCGCGATCACCGGCTTGGTGTAGCCGGTGGAGATCGTCAGGTTCATTGGGTTGCGCAGCAGGGTGATGGTGCCGAACGAGTCGAGCCGCGACTGCCATTGCGGGGCGAGGGCGGCGACGGCGGTCAGCGTGCCTCCCGAGCCGTAAGAGCGCTCGAGGCTCTGGGCGGCGAGCACCGCGCCGCCGCCCTGGCTGTAGCCGAGCATGGCGATCCGCGCGTCGAAGGTCGCCGGGGTGTGGAGTCTGCGCAGCGCCCGCGCCGCGTCGAGGGTCGACTGGCCGGTGTCGCGGGCGTCGACGTAGCCCTGGATTCCGTCGGTGCCGAGGCCGGCGAAGTCGGGGGCGATCACCGCGTAGCCCTTGGCCGCCCAGGGCCAGGCGAGATCGGAGGTGGCGTCGAGGTCTTTGCTCGGGGCGCAGCTGTCGGCGATGCCGACCGAGGGGTGGGCGACGACGATGATCGGCAGGGGGTAGGCGCGCGGGGATTGCGGCAGGAAGACGCGGGCCGAGCTGACCGCCCACTGCCCGCCGGTGCGCTGGGTGCGGTAGGAGATCCGGTAGGTCGAGATCGCGCTGGTGGCGGTGGCGACCTTCTTCTGCACGTCGGTGAGTGAGATCTGCCGCTCGAAGGCGCAGCGGACGCGTTCGCCGCGGGCGCCGGCGTCGAGGCTGCTCGGCGGGGGAGGACTGACGTAGACGGAGTCTTCGGTGTCGGTGCAGGGCAGCTCGGGTGCCGCGGCGTTGGGGACCCCCGCGTCTTCGGGGCCGGCGTCCGGCTCGGCGCCGCTGTCGGGTGGGCTTCCAGCATCGGGGATGGCCGCGTCCTGGCCGGCGTCGAACGGCTGGCTTGCGTCGGGAGCAGGGTCCACCGGGAGCACCGACGGCGCCGGATTGCAGGCGGCGAGGACGATCGCCGTCAGGAGGAGTCCCAAGCGCATGGACAGCTTCTTAGATGTTTTTGCAGATAAACAGCAAATTGAACCTCGGCGGCCCCAAAGCCCGCGCGAACCAATCCGGGAGGCCGGGTCACCTGACCGTGACGGTCGCGCGGCTCCAGAGCGATCCGCCCCAGAACGAGGCCCGCATGCCTTGGGAGAGCGGTCTGAGGTCGGGCGCGGGACATGGGCGGAGTCGACGGCACCCAGCCCCGCTTCTAAGCCTGCCTCCACCGGTCGCTCGCCTCGGCCTGCCGCGCAGCCGCCACTGCCCCCCGCGACTCAGGCCCGAATCAGCCCCGGCTCCTTCTTGATCAACAGGTCGAGCCAAAGGTTCGACTGCTTCTCGAGCACCGTGTTCGCCCGCAGGCGCGCATTGAGGTGCCCGAAGTCGACCTCATCCAGGTGCTGGTCCTGGTTGAAGCACGAGAAGACGAACGACTCCTTGCCGGTCTTCGGATCCACGTGCCGCTGCAGGCACTGGGCGCAGATCTCCTTCATCATGCACTGCATCGGCGAGTTGATGCTCCCGACGCCGACGTGCCCCGGCTTCAAATACGGCTGGAGCACGCCGTGACGTGCCTCCTTCACCGCCCGCATCATCCGGTCGCTGCCGATGACGATCAGCCGGTCCACCGTGCGCAGCGGGACGACCTGGTGCCCGAGCTCGCCCTTCGCATACGCGAGCATCGCCTGGACGATGTTCCCGCGGAACGTCGCGTCCTGGGGCCGGCGGGGCTTGATCATCTCGCCGCTGTCCACCGACCAGATCACCTGGTCGGTGCCCTTCTCGACGTCGTCCATCTTGTAGACGTCTTCCTTCTTCCGGTAGCCGGCGAAGTACATCACCGCGCAGCCCGCCTTCTCCAGCGCCTGGCCGATGGAGAAGAGCACCGCGTTGCCGAGCCCTCCGCCGACCAGGAGCACCGTCTCGTTCTTCGGGATGTCGGTCGGCGTCCCGGTGGGCCCCATCAGCACCACCGGCTCTCCGACCTCGAGCGCCGCACACAGCCGCGAGCTGGTGCCCATCTCGAGCACGATCGTGCTCATCAGCCCCTTCTCCTTGTCGACCCAGGCGCCGGTGAGCGCGAGGCCTTCCATCGCCAGCGAGGTGCCCTCGAGCTTCGGCACCCGCCGCTCGAAGTTCTGCAGCCGGTAGAACTGCCCGGGGTGGAAGTGCTTCGCGGCGAACGGCGCGCGCACCACCACCTCGACGATCGTCGGGGTGAGGCGGTTGACGGCGGCGACGGTGGCGAGGAACGCGTCGTCGAGCCTGGCGAAGAACGGCGCGCTCGAACGAGACGCCTTCTCCGCGTCAGCGATCTCCTTCGCGAACAGCCGGGCCACCTGCGGGTACCCGTCCTTCGCCGACGCCATCGCCTTCACCACGTTGCCGGCGTAGGTCGGGTGGTTGTCGCCGTAGAAGCTGATGAAGCGGCCGTCCTTGCTGTACGAGGTGAAGAACCCGGTGTCGCGGCCGATGTCCTCGTGGGGCTGGACCTCCTCGAGCAGCCAGCCGTCGGGCCCGGCGGCGAGCTGGTAGCCGCGGAAGAAGCTGCGCTCGTTGTCGAGCTGAAAGGTCCCCGCATACTCGCGCTCGTAGGTGACGTTGGGCTTGGTGCCCGCCGCGACGCAGACCGTCTTCGCTGGCAGCTCGTAGAACTGGCCGGTGCCCTTGAGCTTCCCGTCGACGGTGTGCATCCGCTCGAACTTCATCGCCTTGATCGCCCCGAGCTCGTCGGGGATCGCCTCGATCGGCGCGACCCGCTCGATGAACCGGATGCCTTCCTCGAGCGCCTTGGCGACCTCTTCGTGGTTGAGCCGATAGGCGGGCGCCTCGATCAACGAGCGCCGGTAGCAGAGCGCGACGCCGCCCCAGCTGCGCACCAGCGGAACGAAGTTGGGCAGCTCCTTTGCCTTCGCCGCCCGTTCCCGCTCGGCGCGCACCGCCTTGCCATGAGCGAGGAAGGTGGTGCACACCTGCTTCTCCTCGGCGTCGAGGGTGGCGAGCACCGCGGCCTCGCCGATCGTCGCGACCAGCTGCTCGTGCCGCGACAGGTACTTCTCTACCTGCACCGGGTAATAGGCGAACAGCTCGGTGGCGGTGTCGATGCCGGTGAGGCCGCCGCCGATCACCAGGGCGGGCAGCTGCACCTGGAGGTTGGCCATCGAGTCCTTCTTCGCGGCGCCAGTCAGCTGGAGCGCCATCAGGAAGTCGCTCGCGGCGCGCATTCCCCGCAGCAGGTTGTTCTTGATGTTGAGCAACGTCGGGCTGCCGGCGCCGGCGGCGATCGCGATGTGATCGAACCCGAGGTCCCACGCGTCCTCGATGGTCAGCGTGCCGCCGAAGCGGATGCCGCCGTAGATCTGCAGGTTCTGCCGGCGGGCGAGGGTGAGGTGAATCAGGGTGAGGAAGTTCTTGTCCCACCGGACGGTGATTCCGTACTCGGAGACGCCGCCGAAGCCGGCGAGCACCCGGTTGTCGAGGTCGACGGTGAGTTGCTTGAAGTCGCGCAGCGGCGCGAGCTTCGCCCCGTTGCGGCCGACCAGGGCGTCGTCGAAGGGCTCGACCTTGAGGCCGTCGATGCCGGCGACCGCGAAGCCTTCGTTGAGCAGGTAGTGGGTGAGGGTGTAGCCGGCCGGCCCGAGGCCGACGACCATCACGTTCTTGCCGTTGTAGGGCAGGGCGTAGGGCCGCTTGAGGGCCAGCGGGTTCCAGCGGGTGAGCAGGCCGTAGATCTCGAAGCCCCAGGGCAACGCGAGGACATCGGTGAGCGCGCTGGTCTCGATCTGGGGAATGTTGACCGGTTCCTGCTTCTGAAAGATGCAGGCCTTCATGCACTCGTTGCAGATCCGATGGCCGGTGCCGGGGCACATCGGGTTGTCGATCATGATCACCGCCAGCGCGCCCAGCGAGTCGCCGCGGGACTTCAGCTGGTGGGACTCGCTGATCTTCTGCTCCAGCGGGCAGCCGGTCATCGGCACGCCGCCGGCGTTGTTCTTGTAGGTCTGCTCCTTTGCTTCCTTCTCCTTGAAGCCCGTGCTGCAGCTGTCGCGCTCGCGCTCGTGGCAGATGACGCAGTAATCGATCTCGTTGACCGACTCGCGCATCGTCGCGCGGGTGTCGGTGAGCTTGAAGCCGTCTCGGCGGCGCAGCAGCTCGTCCGGGCCTTCGATCATCTCCGGCATCGCCGGATTCGGTGTCTTCAGCTCGACGAGGCTGCTGAACACCACCGGCTTTGGCTGGTGGATCGTGCTCCAGCCGTGGAAGTGGTGGGTAAACTTCGCCCGTGCCCAGGTCCAGCGATCGGCGAGCGAGAGCAGGCCCAGCGCCGCTTCGACGCCGCCGGTGACGAGGGTCGCTCCGAAGGCGGCCTTGCCTTCGGCGGTCGACAGCAGCGCGGTCTTCAAGCGGGCCCAGCGCGCCTCGTGCTCGGGCTGGGGCGGGGTGTAGTGGCCGCCCAGCTGACGCTCGATGTGCATCAGGGTGAGGATGGCTTCGGCGACGGCACGCTCTTCGTCCGCGGGCGTCCCCGTCCACTGGAAGCCGAGCTTGAACAGCAGCTGCATCCGCTGCTCGAGCTCCGGCAGCTCGGCCTCGGCAGGGCGATCGACCGCGCCCTTCTTGAAGACGCGGCGGGTGACGAAGTCGCGCTTGAACTCGAACAGCTTCAGCTCGCCGGCGATCTGGCTCGAGAGCGCGCCGAGCTCCTTCTCGACGCCGAACAACTTTCCGACGAAGCGGGAGACGTGGGCCGCGACCCGGACGAGCAGATCGCCTTCTTTCGGCGGGGCCAGCGTGGCCCCGTTGCGCAGCGCCTCGAACTCGGCGGCGAGGGCAGCGTCTTCGGTCTTGAGCTGGGCGAGGAACCGGTTGTGCAGGCGCGCCAGGCCTGGGCTCTGGTGGAGGTCTTCGTACGTAAACCCTTCGATTCCCAGTGAAAGCATCCACCTCGGTTATCTGAAGATGGGTGGCGGGGACAAGAGACATCGGTCCTCCGTGGACTAAGGTTTGCGCCATGAAAGGCATCGTCCTCGCCGGGGGTTCGGGCTCGCGCCTGCACCCCCTGACCCGCGTCGTCTCGAAGCAGCTGCTGCCGATCTACGACAAGCCGATGGTCTACTACCCGATCAGCACGCTGATGCTGGCGGGCATCCGGCAGATCCTGATCATCTCCACCCCGCAGGACCTGCCGCGCTTCCGCGAGCTGCTCGGCACCGGGAAGCAGTGGGGCATCGAGTTCGACTACGCGGAACAACCCAAGCCCGAAGGATTGGCGCAGGCGTTCACCATCGGTCGAAGCTTCGTCGGCAAGGACAACGTCGCCCTGGTGCTCGGCGACAACATCTTCTACGGCGCTGGGCTCTTCGAGACGCTGAAGCGGGCGGCGGCGCTGAAGAAGGGCTCAGTGGTCTTCGGCTACTGGGTCCGCGACCCCGAGCGCTACGGCGTGGTCGAGCTCGACGCGAAGCAGCGGGCGCTGTCGCTGGAAGAGAAGCCGGCGCACCCGAAGTCGAACTTTGCCGTCACCGGGCTCTACTTCTACGACAACCAGGTCCTCGACTTCGCCCGGGATCTCAAGCCCTCGGCGCGGGGTGAGTACGAGATCACCGACCTCAACATCGAATACCTCAAGCGCAAGCAGCTGAAGGTCGAGCTGATGAGCCGCGGCTACGCCTGGCTCGACACCGGCACCCACCGTTCGCTGATGGAGGCCTCGCAGTTCATCCAGATCCTCGAAGAGCGGCAGGGCCTCAAGGTCGGCTGCCTCGAGGAGATCGCCTGGCGAATGAAGTTCATCGAGACCGAGCAACTGCTCAAGCTCGCGGCGCCGATGAAGAACAACGACTACGGGCGCTACCTGCTCGAGCTCGTCACCGCGCCGACGATCGTCCGATGAGGCTCCGCGCCGGACTGGTGTTGCTGCTGGCGGCCGGCTGTTCGCCGGTCCCCGCGACCCAGTTCGACGGAGGGATGCCGATCGCCGACGCCGGGCCTGCCGATGCGGGGCCGTTGGATGCCGGACCGTCGGACGCGGGGCTTGTTGACGCGGGTGCCACCGACGGGGGCGGGGCCGACGCCGGCTGGGTCTGGCTCTTCAACGGCGCGGACCTCGCCGGGTGGGACAAGTACCTCGGCAAGCCCACGCCCGCGGACCCGCCGCTGGGGCTCAACAACGACCCGCGCAATGTCTTCACCGTCGTGATGCTCGATGGCGAGCCGGCGATTCACGTCACGGGCGAAGTCTGGGGCGCACTGGTGTCGCAGGCGGACTACGGCGCGTTCGATCTCCACGCCGAGTACAAGTGGGGCACGCTCTTCTGGCCGCCGCTCAACTACCTGGACAGCGGAATCATGTACCTGACCACCGGCCCCTACGGAGCGGTCAACGCCGGCGGGAACGCGCTCTCCAACCCTCCGGGCAGCGGCGCCTTTCAGGTGTCGATGGAGTACCAGCTCGCGCCCGGCGACATCGGCGGCATCTACAACCTCGGGCCAGTGCAGCACGTCAACGGGCCGCGGAACATGATCGGCGATCTCCCCGGCGCCTGGAACGTGGTCGACCTCCACGTCCGCGCGCACTCTGCGGAGCACTTCCTCAACGGGGTCAGCGTCGCCTCCGCGACCGGGTTTCAGCTCGCCCTGCCCGGCCAGCCCGTGGTCGGCCTGGCCCGGGGAAAGCTGCAGCTGCAGTGTGAAGGGGGCGAGATCTACTTCCGGCGAATTCGGATCTATCCCCTCGATTGATCGGTGTTCGGCGGGGTCGACGAGCTTCGAGACCAGCTCGTTGTCGTGATCGACAAATGGGGTTGGCACATGGGCTGCGCAGCGCTGTCGAATGGACGGACTACTTCAACGCCGAGGCAGCCAGGTAGACGACGATGTCGGTCGCCGAGGGCCAGGTGAGCAGCTCGACGGTCGCTCCGCCAGGCAGCTTCGCGGCGAGCTCCTTCGCCGCTTTTTCCTGCCCGCCCTTGACGAAGACGACGGAGCTGGGCCGGGCCTTCTGCGCGGCGGAGGTGGCGAGCACCGCGTAGCCACCCTGGTCGATGAGTGCGGAGATCTTCGGCGCCCACGCCGCGAGCTTCGCCTTCTCCATCACCACCGAGGCGGTCGGCCGGCCGTCGCTGGCGATCACCAGTTGCTGTGAGCCCGGGTCGCGCATCCCGCGGGACGCGACGCTGAGGATCCACGCGGTGTAGCGCCCGTCAGGCGACCAGAAGACCTCCGCCAAGTCGGCGGGGCTCGCAGTGCCGGCGGTGGTGGTGACGCCGTTGCGGGTTACCGAGAGGTCCCAGGCCGAGCTCTTCTCCGCTTTCCAGACGCCCTTCATCCACGAGCCGCTGGTGTCGCTGGCGTCGACCACCACCTCGGCGATGGATTTGCCGTCGGGCGAGGTGCGGCTCGCGATGGCAGAGTCGAGCGGAGTCTTCGCGAGGAACGCGGCTGCGTCGGTCTCGCCGAGGAACCGGGGAGCCCCGCCGCGCAGGTTGGCGGAGACGGTGACCTCTCGGGCCAGCTCGTCTTCGCCGAAGTAGCCCGAGTAGACGACGGCCTGGTGGTCGCGGGTGAACCCGAGCACCTTCAGGCCATGGGTCGGCTCGCCCAGCGGAACCTCGGCGCCGTCGTCCTGGGCGAGCACCAGCGAGGCAGTCAGCAGGAGCGCGTGCATCACTTGCCTCCCTTGAGGGCGCTCTTCCCGACGGCGACCACGACGTCTGCCGGCGTCTGCCAGCTGAGCTTGTCCACCGTCGCGCCCCCGGGGATGGCGGCGGCGATCTTCGCGGCGATCGCCTCCTTGCCCTTGGCGGCGTAGACGACGGTGGCGTCGCGGGCCTTCTTCGCCGGGCCGACGAAGGTGGGCGAGTAGCCGGCGGCCTCGAGCGCGGCGCCGACCTTCTTCGTGCCCTCGACGAGAATGCCCTTGTCGGCGAGCAGGTGAATCTTCGGGCCGCCGCCCCCGCCGATCTCCACCGAGCGGTCGACCGTGCCGTCCATCGAGTAGCGGTCGGAAGGGTTCACCACCCAGGCGACGCGCTGGCCGTTGGGAGACCAGTAGGGCTCGACGCTGTACGCGCCCTGGCGCCAGGCGACAGAGACGGTGCTGACGCCGTCGCGCACCACGCGGAGCTCGACCACCTCGGTCGCGCTCGGCCTCCAGGTGTTGCCCGACCAGCCGGCGTTGGAGGCGGCGGTGGAGACCATCTTCATCTCCGCGGTGGCCTTGCCGTCAGGCGAGGTTCGCGAAGGCGAGGGCTCGACGAGGACGTGGGTCTTCTTGAACGCCTCGAGGTCGGGCGCTTCGGTGAGGGCCCCGGTGCGGCCGCTGAGGATCTTCACCTTGTCCGACTCAGACCAGACGAAGAACTGGCTGTCCTGGGTCCAGCCGGAGAGGCCCGCCCCGTAGCGTTCGATCTCCACCGGACCGGCCTGCGCGGTCACGCCCAACAGCACCAGCGGCAAAAGGCGTCGCATCATTCGAGGGTCCCCCCCACGACTTCGAGCTGGCGCTGCGCGGAGTTGAGTGATGGCTCGGCGCTCCGCGCCGCGTACAGGTAGAGCAAACGCCAATGGCTCGGTGAGGGCGAGGGAAATTCGAGCCGGGTGGTCGCGCCAGGTTCGAGGGTGTCGTCGCGGGCGATGAACCACCCTCCGGTGGCGGCCGCCACCTCGCGGCCGAGCTCCCGCGAGGCGGTGACCTTCGAGCAGCCGGGGTCGGCGCACAGCTCGAAGCGCAGGCGGTGAAACGGGTCTCCGGTGGGCAGCCGGTGGGCGACGTCGCGGGAGCTCAAGCGCACGTGCACCTCGCCGCCGACCCGCGCCACGCTCACTGAGATCGCCGCGCGCAGCGTCGGCAGGTCGAAGGCCGCGGGCATCGCGTGGTCGCCCTTCGGCAGGTGGCAGCTCTGGCACGTGCGGGCATCGCCGGTGGCCTTCCATTCCTCGAGCGTGTTCTGCATCGGGTGGTCGGAGAGCGTGACCGCGCCGCGGCCGCGATCGGTGGGAAAGTTGAACTGGTGGCAGCCGGAGCAGCTCTCGGAGCTCGCGAGCTTCGGCTCGAAGCGGATGGGGTGCGCGCGGACGGCCGCCGGGGTCGGGGCGCGGGCCGCGAGGAGCTCGCCGCTGCTCAGATGGCAGCTGACGCAGCCGATGGCGCGGTCGGTGGTGGGCGCGTGGCAGCCCTCGCACCACTGCATCGGCTCGAGCGCGAAGTTGGCGCGGTAGATCGGCTCGGTGCCGCTGCGCGCGTGCGCCGACTGGGCCCACTGTTTCGCGATCGTCTTGTGGCACGAGGGACAGCCGGCCGGGTCGAGCGGCGCGGCGAGCAACGCGACCGGGAGCAGAAGGCAGAGCAACCGCGGCGGACCCTAACCGAAGCAGCGCCGGTTTGGCCGTGGGAACCGGACACGGCCGGGGTAGTCTGAAGCCTGCCGAAGTCAGCGCTTCGACGCCCTCAGTGGGGCGACAATGGGGACTCTGCGGTACGCTTTCCTCGCATGCCTCCGCCCGCTCAGCACCGTCGCCGCTTCACGGTCGCGCAGTGGCAAGCGCAGCTGGAAGAGCGGCGGTTCGAGCTCATCGACGGCGAGTTGGTGGAGAAGGCCGCGCCCGACGCCCCTCATGGCAACGCCCAGGCCGGGGTCACGTCGCTCTTGCGCGGACCCTTCCACCGGAAGCCGGGTGGAGCCGGGCCAGGGGGGTGGTGGATTCTCACAGAGGTGGACGTCCAGGTTGGAGACGACGTCGTGCGTCCGGATGTTGCCGGTTGGAGGCGGGAGCGCGTCCCTGCGCTGCCGACCGAGCGACCGATCGGCACGCGCCCTGACTGGATCTGCGAGATCGTTTCGCCCTCACACCGCGCAAATGACACCGTCGTGAAGCTTCGCAGCTACCACCTGGCTGCGATTGCTCACTACTGGCTCCTCGACCCAGTGAGCGGGACGCTGACGGTCTTGCGCTACGGATCCGCGGGCTACGTGCAGGTGCTGGCCGCGCAGCGGCACGAAGTCGTCCGCGCCGAGCCGTTCGAGCAGCTTGAAGTGCGCGTTGGAGTCTTGCTCGGCGAGGACCCTGACGAGTAGAGAGCTGGCGGGGCTCGGGCCCGTCGAAGGACTGCGTCAGGCGAGGCAACGGTAGGTGGCGTCCAGCAGCGACTTCTCTCGCGGATCATCGCTGAGGTGGAAGCCCATTCGATTCATCACGTAGGCAAAGCCGAAGCACCGCGTCGAATGAGCCGCGGGAAGCTTGTGCGCCCTCCATTCATTTGCTA
>JAYVRT010000812.1:0-3967 GCA_043776025.1 Archangiaceae bacterium
GATCGCGCGTCGCGCAGCTGCCGAGAGCCTGGCCGACTCACCCGCCCACCACACGAAGGCGTGGGTGTCGAAGACGATCACCGGGCGGCGTCCCACCGGATCGCGATCGGCGTCACCAGGTCCTCATCCGAACGGATGCTGCCCCGGAGCGCGCTTCGCCTCGGCGACGCGAGAGCCACGACCCGCGCGACGGGTCGACCGCGCTTGGTGACGATCAACTCTTCGTGCGTCCGGGCGACGCGGTCGAGCAGTGCCAGGCACTGGGCCTTGAAGCGGCCCGCGGCGATCGTCGTTTGCTTGGTGCCCATGGTCACAAGACCATAACCACTTGACCCAACGCGCCACAAGCCAGGGCGCGCTGCGTGCAGAGTCAGGGCACGGTGAAGGTCATCACCTGGCGGCCGGAGCCGGCCGTGCCGCCGTTGTTCCAGTCCGCATCGGTGGGCACGAAGACGCCGCAGAAGCCGCTGGTGACGCCGTTGTTGCGTACCTCGACCTGGAACGGCACCGCGCTCAGCGACATGTTGCAGTTGGCGTAGTGATCCACCCGCACCGCATAGGTGCCCGACGGCGCCGGGACGCCTGCTGGGTAGATGATGTTCTCCACGTCGATAAAGTCGGGGGTGCTGGGGCACGCCGCTTCCGAGTCGAGGTCGAGGATCCCCTGGGCACCGCAGGCGCTGGGTGAGTTGCCCGCGTCGACGTTGTTGGTGTCGCCGTAATAGATCTCGCACGGCCCCGCGTCGGTCGGCTCGTCGAGGTGAAGATCGAGGTCCTCCTGGGTGTTCCACCGCAGCGTCACCTGCACCGGGCCGCTGGCGCCGTTGAGCTGGCAGCCGCCGTTGACGCAATGGAAGCCCCGAGAGCACTCGGTGGTGCAGCCGACGACCCCGGCGTCCCGCGGCACGCAGTAGGGGAAGCCGCCGTCACCGGCCGTCCCTCCGCCGCCGCCCGTGCCGCCGTCGGGCACGATGATGCTGACGCAGGTGCTGGTCGCGCCGTCGCAGATCATCCCCGACGCCGCGCAGTCGGAGTTGTTGCGGCACTGGACGCAGGCGCCGCCCGGCGCGCCGGTGAGGCAGAACGGGGTCGGGGCGGTGCAGCCCTGGGTCGCGGTGCAGGTGACGCAGGTGCCCTTGCCGCCGTTCTTGGTCGTGTCACAGACGGGCGTGGTGCCGCTGCAGCCCGAGGTGGCGGTGCAGGTGACGCCGCCCCCGCCCGCCCCGCCGGAGCCACCGCCGACGCCCGAGCCGCCGCCGACGCCCGAGCCGCCGCCGACGCCGGAGCCACCGCCGACCCCCGAGCCCCCGCCGCTCCCGCCGACGCACAGACTGGTGTTCGGGTTGCACGTCTGCCCCGAGGGACAGCCGGTCTCGCTGCAGGACTTCTTCATGGACTGCCCACCGCAGGCGAGCAGAGACGCTGCCGCGGCGGCGCAGAGGAGGCGAACCAGGTTCATGAGAGTCCGTGTGAGCATGTGGGATGCCATCGCCCGTGGAGGAACCGCGGGCGGTTCGCGCCCCGCGGGTGTCACCGCGCGTTTACAGCGAAGCCTGAAGTCGACACAACTCGTGCTAGAGCGCAGCGGCACCCGGCCGGCTCTTTGGAGTTCGCGATGAATCCACGTCACCTGGTTTTTTTCGCCCTTGCGCTCGCCGCCTGCGGCGGTCCGCAGGAGTGCAAGTTCACCGGCGCCTCGACCTGCGGCACCGGGCAGGTCTGCGAGAAGGTGGTCGGACGCGACACCGGCTTGTGCTTTGCACCGGTGCTCGTCGAAGGCACGGTGAAGGTCTTCGGCGCCGCGGTCTCGACGCCGGTCGCCAAAGCCGAAGTGGCGCTGATCGATGCCAACGGCGCTCCGGCGAGCGTCGTCGGAACGACGGACAGCGACGGCAAGTTCTCGCTGCGGCTCCCGACCCAGCGCAGCGACGCCTCGCTCGGTACCCTCGTGGGCCGCACCGTCACCGTGCGCGCCGCGGCGCAGGACTACTCCCCCTTCCCGTCGCTGCTCCGCCCGGTGGCGTCGATTGACTCCGGCAGCTTCAAGCTCGTCAGCGGCAAGGCGACGATCGTCAGCGGCGCGCAGACCGAGCTGACCCTCGCCCCCCTGTCCGACTCGGAGAAGGGTCGCCCGGGCGTCAGCGGCACCGTCGAGCTCACCGAGGGCCAGCCGGTGATGGTCGCGGTCGAAGGCAACGGGCGCGCGTACACCACGGCGCCCGATCTCACCGGCGCCTTCCATGTCTTCAACGTCATCCCCGCCACCGGCTATAAGGCGCAGGGCTACGCCAAGGGGATGAACTGCACCGCCGCCGACGCCAACGTCTCCGCGGGCGCGGACACCACCGGGGTCTCCTTGAAGCTGGGCACCGGAGGGACCGCGACCATCTCCGGGACGATTCAGCTCGCGACCAGCGCCGCCGGCACCGGCACCAGCGTCGTGCTCGCGCTCGAGAGCTCGTTCGACGCGGTGCTCGCGCGCGGGGACCTGGTCACCGCGCTGCGCGCTCCCGGGGAGGGGACCAACCTCACCAACAGCTACTCGATCGCCGGCATCCCCGACGGGAAGTACGTGGTGCTCGTCGGCCTCGAGAACGACGGCAACGTGCGAGATCCGGATCCGGCGATCGCCGCGACGCAGCTGACGCACCTCACCGTCACTGGCGGGGTGGCCAGCGCCAACCCGGTGCTCCGCGTCGTCGGCGCCACCACCGTCGTCTCGCCGGGCGCGGGCAGCGGCATCGATGAAGTCACCGGCGTTCCGGTCTTCAAGTGGAAGCCGTACACCGGGGCCACCGGCTACACCCTCGGCGTCTACACCGCGCAGGGCGTGAAGACGTGGGAACGGCTGGCGATCCTCAGCACCATCGACGCTGACGGCAACGTCGCCCTCACCTACGGCGGAACGACGGCGCTCAAGCCCGGCGTGCTCTACCAATGGCGCGTCACCTCCTACAACCTGCTGACGCCGATCAGCGCCACCGAGGATCTCCGCGGCCTGTTCGTCGTCAAGTGAGGGAAGACACCATGGCCAAGATCGCAGTCATCCCCGGCGACGGGGCCGGCATCGAAGTCACCGCGCAGGGCGTGAAGGTGCTGGAGAAGCTCAACGCCGCGCACAAGCTCGGCCTGCAGTTCGAGCACTTCGACTTCGGCGCCGAGCGGTACCTCAAGACCCAGGTGGCGATGCCGCCGGGCCAGATCGAGATCTTCCGCAGTCAGTTCGACGCGATCCTCTTTGGCGCGGTGGGCGACCCCCGCGTCCCCGGCCAGGTGCACGCGCGGGAGATCCTCCTCGGCCTGCGCTTTGGTCTGGACCTCTACATCAACTTCCGGCCCTGCCGGCTGCTCGACGACCGGCTCTCGGTGCTCAAGGGGAAGGGGCGCAAGGAGCTCGACTTCGTCATCTTCCGGGAGAACACCGAAGGGATGTACAACGGCATCGGCGGGGTCTTCAAGAAGGGCACCCCCGACGAGATCGCGCTCGCCGAAGAGGTCAACACCCGCAAGGGCGTCGAACGAATCATCCGCGCCGCGTTCGCCTGGGCGAAGAAGCAGGGGAAGAAGCGGGTCGCGCTGGCGGAGAAGAGCAACGCCATCGGCGCCCACGAGCTGTGGCTGCGCACCTTCAAAGAGGTCGCCGCCGAGTACCCTGAGCAGACCGGCCGCCACTACTACGTCGACGCGCTGGCGATGCAGCTGGTGATCAAGCCCGAGGACTTCGACGTCATCGTCACCACCAACCTCTTCGGCGACATCCTCACCGACCTTGGCGCCGGCCTCACCGGCGGCCTGGGCGTGGCGCCGTCCGCCAACCTGAACCCCGACTCGACGCCGCTGTTCGAGCCGGTGCATGGCTCGGCCCCCGACATCGCCGGCAAGGGCATCGTCAACCCGGTCGCGACCTTTCTGACCTCGGCGCTGATGTTGCGCGAGCTGGGCCATCAGGGCGCCGCGGTTGCGCTCG
>JAYVRT010000813.1:0-3965 GCA_043776025.1 Archangiaceae bacterium
CACGTTCACCCATCGGGCGATTGAATGATCCACACAACCTCCTCTGGGTTGTTGAGAGAATGCCCACAGCCGCCTGTCCCGCGGCCAAGGGGACTTCAAATGGGTTTCTTCAGCGACATCGCCAAGAAGGTCAGCAGCTACGTCCCGAAAATCGAGCTGCCGAAGATCTCGCTCCCCAACCCGGTGGCGCTCGCGGAGAAAGCCGCCCACGTCGTCCACGACAGCTTCCAGGCCGCGACCAAGCCGCTGGTCGAGCTTGCCTCGACGATTCCGAACAAGGCCCCCGCCGCGCTCAAGGCGATCGAGCACGGCTTCTACAAGGGGGTCAACGCCGCGGCCGACAAGCTCGGCGGCGAGCTGCAGAGCCACGGCAAGGTGCTCGAGCAGGCGGGCAAGCTGCTCGAAGGCCACGTCCCCTTCGCCTCGGACATCAAGGCGCTGGGCCAGGGTGCGCAGACCCTCGGCCACGGCATCGCCGATGCTCCCGAGAACGCCGTCGCGATGACGAGCCAGATCGCCCACCGCGTCGAGAACATCGGCAACAGCGCCCTGGGGTTCCTCGACCAGGCGAAGAACTTCGTCGCCCAGAAGGCCACCGACGTCGGCCACGCGGCGCAGACTGGCCTGAACCTTCTCGAGAAGGGGGCGGTCGGAATCGCCACGGCGGGCAAGGAGTACCTCCAGGGCATCGCGCACGCGGTCGACTACAACGAGAACATCGACAAGCTGGGCCCGGGCGACAAGTACAAGCTCGGCGTCGGCGGCTCGGCGAGTGTCGAGGGGATCAAGGTCTACGGGAAGGGCAGCATCGAGGTCGGCAAGAACGCGGACGGCACGTACACCGTCTCGGCCGACGGAGAGCTGGGCGGCGGCGTCTACGGCGAGGTCGGCGGCAAGGCCGGCGCGAAGGTGAACGCCGAGGGCTCGGCGACGCTGGGCCTGGGCGGCAAGGTTGAGATGAAGTTCAAGACCGCCGAAGAGGCGAAGAAGGCCACCGAGATTCTCCTCAAGCAGGCGGCCTCCGCCGCTGTCTCCAACCCCACCGGCCCGCTCTCGATCGCCGGCCCGGTGGTCGGGCAGGCGATCGCGCCCTCGGCCGACGAGATGAAGTTCCTCGGCAACCACGTCAGCGCAGTCGAGCTGCGCGGCAATGTCGCCGGCGAGCTCGCCGCCACGCTGGGCGTCAAGGACGTCGCCGGCCTCAACGGCAGCGTCAAGGCCAAGGGCGAGGTCTCGGCCCGGCTCGAGTTCGAGGAAGGCAAGAACCCCTCGGTCACCATCAAGCAGACGCTCAGCGGCGAAGTGGCCGGGAGCGCCGGGCTGCGCCTCACCAACGGCAAGGAAGGAGAGGCGGCCAACAGCGGCGGCCTCCCCGGCGCGAACGGCAAGGTCGAGGTCACGGTCGGCATCTCCCAGAAGTTCGAGCTGCCGTCTCACATCGATACCCAGAAGCTGATCCACGACCCGGCCGGCTACCTCAAGGAGGTCGGCCACGAGGCGAAGAAGACCGAGGAGGACAAGGTGACCCTCGAGGTCAACGCCAGTGGCGGCGTGATGGGCTCGGGCGGCGGGGCGAAGACCGAGATCGAGCTCAAGGCCAACGCGCAGAAGCTGCTCGACAGCGGCTTCGCGGAGAAGGCGCTCAAGGGGGACTTCAAGGGCGCGATGTCGTCGATCGGCAGTGAGGTCGAGGTGGACGCCAAGGTCACGCCCTACAAGACGCTCGGCATCTCGCTCAGCCCGGCGGTCTCGGTGATGGGCTTCGGGGTCGGCGTCGACCTCGAGGCGACCCGCACCGACATGGCCGACAAGCCCAGCTACCAGTTCAAGGGCAGCGCCAACGAGGCAGCGGAGAAGCTCAACGCCGCGCTCCAGCAATACTCCCCGTACCTGCACCAGAACGGGGCCCCTCTCATCATCCGCGGCTGAGTCGATCGCCGCGGGAAGTCCGCGCACCCAGAGGGACGCCTCGAGATTCTTCGAGGCGTCCCTTTGTGTTTGTCAGGCTACGGAGAAGAGCTTCTCGAGGGTGCGGGAGACGTCGGCCATCGCGCTGGTGTCGACCGCGCGCAGCGCCGCCTGGCCACGCGCCAGCAGCGCCCGCACCTCGCCGACGACCGCCTCGGCCTCGGGGCCCGGGTTCTCCTGGGCGCTCTTCTCCAGCAGGCGGGCGAGCTTCTCCGCCTTGTCGAGGATGCGGGGAAAGGCGGTGAGCGCGTGCTTCTTGTCGCGCTCGCCCTGCTCGCTCGCCCAGTTCTTCTGTTCCGCCTGGAGCCGCTCGACCTCCGATGGCGCGAGCGTGGTGCGGGCGTCGATCTTCAGCGCCTCGCCCATGCCGGTGGTGGTGTCGACCGCCCGCACCGAGAGCGTGCCTTCCGCCGACAGCTCGAAGGTGACTTCGATCGGCACGTCGGACCGGCGCTCGACCTTGAGGTCGGAGAGCACCACCTCGCCCAGCCGGGTGTTCTCGTTGGCGTAGTCCGCCTCGCCCTGGAAGACGGGGATCTTCGCCTCGGTCTGGCCCATGCGGTTGGGCAGAAAAATCTCCTTGGCCACCGCGGGGACCGGGGTGTTCTTCGAGATCAGCTTGCGCACCCCGCCGCCGAGCACGCCCACCGACAGCGAGTGGGTAGCGACGTCGATCAACAGCGCCGCGCCTTGCTGCCGGGTGAGCTCCGCGCCGTGCACCGCCGCTCCGAGCGCGACCACCTCGTCGGGGTTGACGCCCGCCACCGGCGCCTTGCCGAAGTAGTTGAGCACCAACTGGCGCACCAGCGGGACCCGGGTCATCCCGCCGACAAGCATCACCGCGTCGATGTCTTTGGGTTGCAGCTTCGCGTCGGCCATCACCGAGCGGCAGACCTCGAGGCAGCGCTCCGACAGCGGCTGGGTGAGCGACTCGAAGAAGTCGCGGGTGAGCGCGGTGTCGAGCTGGGCGTAGCGTGGCGAGCCTTCCTTCTCGTGGTCGCCCAGGTCGGCGACGGAGATGAAGGCCTCGGACTTGTCGGTGAGCGTGCGCTTGGCGCGCTCGGCGGTGTGCCGCAGCCGCTGCATCGAGATCCGGTCGCGCGCCGCGCCTTCCCGGATTCCCTCGGGCAGCTGGGCGAGCAGCCACTGGACGATGCGGTTGTCGAAGTCGTCGCCGCCCAGCGCCGAATCGCCGCCGGAGGCCTTGACCTCGAAGACGCCCTTCTCCACCTCGAGGATGCTGACGTCGAACGTGCCGCCGC
The DNA here is from genome assembly GCA_043776025.1 of Archangiaceae bacterium. Taxonomy (GTDB): domain Bacteria; phylum Myxococcota; class Myxococcia; order Myxococcales; family Myxococcaceae; genus JAYVRT01. The sequence goes on from JAYVRT010000813.1 coordinate 3,231, forward strand.
CGAGGTCGAACACCAGCGCCCGGCCCTGGAAGTGCTCGTTGAATCCGTAGGCGACGGCGGCGGCGGTGGGCTCGTTGATGATTCGCAGCACGTCGAGGCCGGCGATCCGCGCCGCCTCGCGGGTGGCGAAGCGCTGGCCGTCGTCGAAGTTCGCGGGGACGGTGATCACCGCCTTCTGCACCGGGACCCCGAAGTGGGCCTCGGCGTCGAGCTTCAGCTCGCCCAGCAGCATCGCGGAGATCTGCGTCAGCGGCAGGGTGCGGCCGGCGACCTTGATCCGCACCTCGCCCGACGGGCCGGCGATCAACGGGTAGGGGACGACGGCCTTGGCCGCGGTGGCGAGCTCGGCGCTCCAGCGCTTGCCGAGGTAGCGCTTGGTCGCCGGAGCGACGCGGTCGGGCGCTTCGTCGCCGAGCATCCGCGCTTGCTCTCCGGCGATCCGGTCGCCCAGGCCCGTGAAGCCGATGATCGACGGGGTCAGCCGGGCGCCCGAGCGGGAGTTGATCAGCTTCGGGCGGCCGCCTTCGACGGTCGCCACCGCGCTGTAGGTCGTCCCCAGGTCGATGCCGATGACGGGTTCCATCGGTTGCACAAAAGCAGAAAACGAGGCCCGACGGGACTTGCTTTGCGCTGCCCTTCGCCCGTGCTACGCGCGCGGCCATGGTGAACGTCTCGATCGCCCGCCGCTACGCCCGTGCGCTCCTCGAATCCTCGGGAGCCGACGCGGACAAGGTC
>JAYVRT010000814.1:0-14125 GCA_043776025.1 Archangiaceae bacterium
CCCCCGAACAATGACTCGGGGATCCTCGAGCTGGCTGACCTCGTCGTCGAGCCGGCGGTGGCGAAGAAGCCGCTGCGGCCTTCGCTCGACGTCGACGTCGGAGACTACGACCCGGACGAAGCGGCGCAGGCGTTCTGGCGCCACACCGAGGCGGGCCTTGGCCTGCTGCCCCCCGCCGGCGCCCCCCGGATGGATCGCCGGGCCCTGTCCGCCGAGGGGCGCGCCGAACGGAAGAAGCTCAACGGCTGGCTCGATGGCGTGACCCAGCGCTTCGACACCGTGCCCGAGGCCCGCACCTTCGCCTGCCTCGTCCGCCTCTACATGGCGGCGCAGCTGAAAGAGAAAGGGCTGTTTGGCGGCGTCAACGCCAAGCGGCGTGAGGCCTTCGTCGCCGCGCTCGAGCTGCTCTCGCCCGAGCCGCTCGCCGCGGGACACTGCGCGGTGTGGTTCGAGCTCGATGGGAAAGAGACCACCGAGCACCTGCAGAACGGCCTCGAAGTGTTGACCGACTACCTGCAGTTCTGCGCTCGCCAGAACCTGGATCCGCTCGATCCGTTGGTGCCGGCGCAGTTTCTTCCGTAGCCCACGAAGGAACCCGCCGCGCGGCGCGGTGTCTCTTCCCTTCAAATGAACCGAACTCCCGCTGCCCTCGCGGTGCTCTGCATCCTCGCCGCTTGTCATTCCACCACGCCCTCCGCTCCTGTCCGGGTGGAAGTAGCGCAGAAGCACAAGCAATCGGTGGAAGCGCCGAGGATGAAGTCCGAAGAGAAGCAGACCGTGGCGGTGCGCGCTCCGGGCAATGACGGGGCGCTGTTGAAGGTGCTCGGCGGCGCGAGCGCCCCCCAGAGCGGGGCGCACGTCGGAGACCTCGGCGGCATCGGCACCAAAGGCCGGGGCAGCGTCGGCACCGCGCAGGGAATGGGCGGGCTCGGCCTGCGGGGCATGGGGAGCGGCGGCGGCGGGGTCGGCTACGGCAGCGGGCTGGGGATGAGCGGCACCAGCGGCGGCGTGCTCTACGGCGCGAGCGGCCACGGCGTCGCGGTGCGCGGAGATCCGACCGCCTCCTCCGAGTCGTACGGCGAATACGGCATCAACGGCTGGACCGAGACCGAGAAGGACAAGCTGTCCACCTTCTCGGTGGACGTCGACACCGCCAGCTACACCGTCGCGCGGCGCAAGCTGCTCGAGGGCCAGCTGCCGCCCGCCGACTCGGTGCGCGTCGAGGAGTGGCTCAACTACTTCCGCTACCACTACCCCCAGCCCGAGGGCGGCCCGCTGTCGGTGACGATGAACGCCGCGCCCTCGCCGTTCTCTTCCGGCAAGCACCTGCTGCGCGTCGGCGTGCAAGGCAAGCGGCTGGCGGTGAGTGAGCGGAAGGTCGCCCACCTCACCTTCCTCGTCGACGTCAGCGGGTCGATGCAGTCACCAGACAAGCTGCCGCTGGCCAAGCGCGCGCTGCGGATGCTGGTGGACGCGCTGCGCGACGGCGACACCGTGGCGCTGGTCACCTATGCCTCCGGCGTAAGGCTGGTGCTCGAGCCGACGGGGATGGAGAAGAAGGCGCAGATCCACGAGGCGATCGCCGGCCTCCAGGCGGGCGGCTCGACCGCGATGGCCTCGGGCATCGAGCTCGCCTACGCGCAGGCGGCGAAGACGCTCGACGCGGAGTCGGTGTCGCGGGTGATCATCCTCTCCGACGGCGACGCCAACGTCGGCAAGACCTCGCAGGCCGACCTGCTCGCGCTGATCGCCGGCAAGGTCAAAGAGGGCGTCTTCGTCACCACCATCGGCTTCGGCATGGGCAACTACAAGGACTCGGTGATGGAGCAGTTCGCCGACAAGGGAAACGGCAACCACTACTACTGCGACTCGCTGTTCGAGGCGAAGCGCATCTTCGTCGAGCAGCTGGGCGGCACGCTCGAGGTCATCGCCCAGGACGTGAAGCTCCAGGTCGAGTTCGATCCGGCGCAGGTCAAGGCCTACCGGCTGGTCGGCTACGAGAACCGGGACATCGCCGACAAGGACTTCCGCAACGACAAGGTGGACGCGGGAGAGATCGGCGCCGGCCACAGCGTCACCGCGCTTTACGAGCTCGTGCTCGCACCAGGGGCGGGCGAAGGCCTGGCGACGGTGCGGGTCCGGGCCAAGAAGCCGCGCGGGGTCGAAGCGACCGAGCGGGCCTTCCCCTTCACCGCGAGCGCGCTGAGCGCCCGGTTCGACCAGGCGCCCCAGGACTTCCGCTTCGCCGCGGCGGTGATGGGCGCCGCCGAAATCTTCCGCCACAGCCCCCACGCCAAAACCTGGAGCTACAGCCTTGTGCGAGAGCTGGCCCGGAGCGCGACCCCCGCGGGCAACGCCGAACGGGACGAGTTCCTCGCGCTCCTCGCACAGGCGGAGTCGATCGCCGCATTGGTAGCGGCGCGCTGAGTCCCCCCCTAAGCTTCGGGGCGCCGTCCTCTAACTGAGGTCAACGCTCGATGTCGTGGGTCGGTCGCTTCCAATCTCAAGCCGGGTGCCCTTGACGGCTCCGACCTGCCCGCTGTGTGAGGAGCCGCTGCCGGTCGAGGTCATGACCGGACCGCCCGAGGCGATCCTCCAGTGCCGCGGGTGCGCGATGTCGCTCACCTGGCGCAACGGGGTGGTGATGCCGACGCCCCGCGCTCCGACTGCACAGCCGCCGCGGCCGTCGGCGCCGATCATGGGCGCGTGGTCGCAGATCCCCAGCGGCTCCCAGCCGGGCTTCACCGCCGCCTCGTCGTTGCTGCCCCAGCCCCCCGCGAGCGGGCCGCTGCCCCGAGGCACGATTCCGTCCGCGCCGGCGACGCCGCTCGCGCCGCTTCCCCGCGGCGGCGGCGGCTTCCCGGTGCCTGCGCCGGCGACGCCGCAGGCTCCGATTCCCCGCGGCAGCGGCTCGTTCAGCAATCCGCTCCCGCGCGGCACCGGCTCCTTCCCGGCGGCGCCGGTGACCGGTGCGCCCCTGCCGCGCAGCACCGGCTCGTTTCCCGCGACCTCGCCATCGTCTGCGATTCCCCGGGGCACTGGCTCGTACCCCGCGACCGCGGGCGCGGCGCCGCTTCCCCGGGGCACTGGTTCGTTCGCCGCCACCGTGCCCTCCGCGCCGTCGCCGCTTCCCCGCGCCACCGGCTCCTTTCCCGCGACCGCGCTGCCCGGATCGCCGATTCCCCGCGGCAGCGTCTCCTCCGCGGGGCCCTCGCTTCCGACCCCGCTGCCCCGCCCGCCCGACCCGGGCGCGCCCTACGCCCCGGCGGCGCCGCTCCCCCGCGGCACCGGCACTTCTCCCGCGACGCCGCTGGCGGCCCCGTCGGTGCCGCGGCCGCCCAACAGCGCGAGCGCCCTCCCCCGGCGCGCCACCGACTCTTTCCCCAGCGCGCGTCCACTCGCCCCCCCATTGGGGGCCACCGGCGGTGTTCCCTGGTCCGCGCCGAGCGGGCCCCACACGCAGCTGCCGCTCGACGACAGCGCAGATATGCCCACCGGGATCAACCTGCCTCCGGTGAACATCGCCGCCGAGCCGCCGGCGGTGGTGACCGCGCCAATCGAAGCGGTGCCGCCGGCGCAGATCTCGCGCAAGACGGTCATCTTCGGTCACACCCAATTCGACGGCGCGAGTCCCCCGAGCGATGCGCTGCCCAGCGCGTACTCGAAGAAGGACACCGCGCCCGGTGTCCCCGCTCCGTCGGCGCGGCCTTCGCCCAGCGCCCCGCCCCCCGCGGGCGCGTCGCCGCCGACGCCGCTCAGCGGCTCTTCGCCGCCCTCGCGGCTGGCGAAGCTGAAACTGGTGAGCATCCCGGCGTCGATGGTGGCGCGGCCAAGTCCCGCCTGGACGATGGAGGAGTTTCCGGCGGTCCAACCGCCCAACCCCTTCGAGGAGGAAGCCACCCGCACCCACCGGCCCTTCGAGTCGAACCCGGCAGCCGACGCCGTCGGCCCGGCCGAGAGCAACCCGTTCGACGACGAGGCCACCCGAACCCGCCGCCCGGCCGAATCGGACCCGGCGCTCGCGTCCATCACCGGTCCCACCGAGCTCCCCTCGCCCGCGGCGATCACCGGGCCGGAAGACGCGAACCCGTTCGGCGACGAAGCCACCCGCGCCAGCCGCACCGTCCCGATCAGCCCGGTCCCCGCGACGATGCCCGGCGCGGACGAGGCCAACCCCTTCGGCAGCGACGAAGAGACCCGCACCCGTCGCCAGGCCGACGCGCCCGACGCCACCAGCCTCGACGAGCCCAACCCGTTCTCCGAGGAATCGACGCGCAAGCGAGGCCCGCTCGGCTCCGGCCCGCTGCCCGACGTCACCCCCACCAACGGGAGCCAGCCCGCCCCGCCCCCATCGGCCCGTGCGCCGGGAGAGGCCGAACTGACCCGCATCGAAGGCTCGCGAGGCAGCGGTAACCTCGCGCGGCCCTCGGCGCCTCCGTCATACCCGCGGGCCATCCCGGTGCCCGCCCCCGGCTCGGCCCCCGCGGCGCCGATGGTGACGGAGATCGACCTTCCCCCGGTGACCTCCCCCGGTTCGATTGCGCGCGGCACGGCGCCGGCGCTGACACCGCCCGAAGACCCGGGCACGGAGGCAACCGCCGACGTGGCGGTCACCGACGAGGCAGGGCTCGCCAACGCCAAGCCTCGCACCGGCGTGTCGCGCCGGGTGCGCGCCTCGACCGAGGTGTCGAGCCCTGACGCCTCTTCGGTCGTACTCGACCCCGCGGCCCGTTCGAACCCGATCGCGCTGTGGCTGGGCGCGTCCGTCGGAGTCGCGCTCTTCCTCGGGGGCGCGTTCGCGCTGGTGCACCACTTCGTCACGCGCGCGCCCGACGTCCCGGTGGTGGAGGAGATTCCGCTTCCCGCCCCGGTGGTCGTCGCAACGCCGACGCCGCCTCCTCCCGGGGTGGACCCGGTGAAGCCCCTTCTTCCGGTCGGTGCTGCGCCGACCGAGGCCTACCCCGAGCCCGAGGGCCCACCGCCTCCTGCCGGGGGAAAACAGAAGCTGCCCAAGGTCCGCCGGCTCGGGGGCAAGCGGGTGGTGCTCGAGTTCGATGCGCACCCGGCGAGCCTCACGCCGATGCCTGGCGCGCCGCCGCTGCCGGGCGCCAACGCCGCCGAGGTGAAGAAGGCCCGCGACGCCTACCACCGCGGGAACCAGAAGCTGTCGGCGAAGGACTACCGCGGCGCCGAGGACGACTACCGTGAGGCGCTGACGCTCTACCCCGGCTACGTCGCCGGCTACCGCGGCCTGGGACAGGCCTACGCCGCCGAGGGAGAGAAAGACCGCTCGCTCAAGGCCTACCGGCTCTACCTGAAGACGGTGCCGAACGCGTCCGACGCCGCGCAGGTGAAGAAGTGGATCGAGTTTCTCCAGAAGAAGTAGTTCGCTTGCGTGGGGAAGGCAGCGGGGCCAAGTTCGTCGGCCCATGAAATGGATCCTGCTGCCGGTCTCCCTGCTGTGGTCCCTGTCGTCGGTCGCCGCTCCTCCGCCCGCGCCCGGCGCCCAACCCGCGCCGGCCGCGCAGCCTTCCCCGGCCGCGAAGGCGCCCGCGCCCCCTCCGCTGACGCCGGTGGCGGTCTTTCCCCCGGTGGGAGACAAGAAGCTCCCCGAGGGCCTGGCGCTGGCGATGGTGGGCCGCGCTACCAGCCTGCTCGCCGGCACCGGCCGCTTCGCGGTGATCAGCGCGCGGCAGATCACCAACATGGCCGCGCGCCACGGGACGAAGCTCGACACCCTCAACGACCCGAACGTGGCCCGCGAGGCGGCGCAGCGGCTGGGGGTGAAGACCTTCGTCTACTCGAAGCTGACCCCCCTCAAGGAAGGCTGGACCCTCGACGTCTCCACCGGCACCGTCGGCGACCTGGCGATGCAGTCGGCCACCTTCACCCTGGGCAAGGGTGAAGCGGCGGCGGTCTTTGACGGCGCGCAGAACCTCGCGGCCTCGGCGGTGAAGCTGGCGGGCGGCGAGGCGCCCAAGCCGATCGCCCTCGAGGCGAGGGACGGCGCGGTGCGCGACTGGGCGGCCTGCGAGGCGCAGCTGTCGCACCAGCCGATCGGCGTCGAGAACCCGACGGTGCTCAACGAGGGCGAGCTCACCCGGGCGGTCGGCCTGTGCGGCGCGGCGGTGAAGGCCAGCCCCGGGCTCGCCGAGGCCTGGGCGGCGCTGGCGCTGGCGGCGGCGATCGACGGCGCCGACGAGCGCGCGGTCTTCGCCCTCACCCAGGTGTCGTCGCTGCGCCAGAAGACGCCGCTGTCGCTGCCCAACGCCACCCTCGCCCGGTTCTGGCTCGTCACCCGCTACCAGTCGGCCGACGCCGGCGAGGCGGTGCTGAAGGAGGCGATCGCCGCCGAGCCCGGCTTCCTCCTCGCGCGCGGCTACCTCGCCGAGCTGCTCAACGCCGAAGGGAAGCACGCCGAGGCGGCGAAGGCCTGGCAGGAGTACACCGCGGTGACGCCGAACAACCCCTTCCTCATCTCTCGCCTCGCCTACACCCTGGCGCGGCTGGGCAAGTCGGCGGAGGCGGCCGCGTTCGCGGAGAAGGCGCTGGCCTACGACCCGGACAGCGTCGACCTCAACCTCGAGCTCGCCAGCCGCTACGTCGACGCCGGCCAGGTCGACAAGGCGATCGCCACCCTCGAGCCGTTGGCGAAGCCGGCCGACGCTCGGGCCGAGGCGGTGCTGCGGCTGGGCTACTGCAAGCAGCTCAAAGGGCAGCTCGACGACGCGGAGAAGCTCTTCGCCCGCGCTTTCACCCTCGCCTCGAAGGAGCCGGCCGACTGGCGCACCCGCGGCCGGGCGAAGTTGAACCTCGCCGGCCTCGCGCTCAAGCGCGACAAGAAGCCCGAGGCGAAGAAGCTGCTCGGCGAGGCGGCGAAGGAGGGCCTGAAGCTCAAGAGCTCTCCCGAGACGGCCGACCTGCTGGCGCTGCTGACCCCGGCGGAGCTGACGGCGCTCGAAGCGAAGGCGAAGCCCTCGAAGGTAAAGGAGGCCAGCCCGCTGCCGCTGACCGGTGGCGAGGTCGACGTCGGCGCGAGCCGGCCCGCGGCTCCCAAGGGCTTCGATGAGGTCAAGGTGAAGTAGCGAGGACAAAGAAAAAGGGGCAGGGCCGAAACTGGCGCCCTGCCCCTTTGAAACTTTCAGCAGACGGAAGGGGTTACTTGCAGACCCAGACCGGCGGCGAGGCGAACGAGCTGGTGCAGGCCGCGGTGTCCGCGCAGCCGCAGGCGCCCGTGCCCGTGTTGCAGGTCAGCCCGCAGCTGCCACCGTCGAGGCTCTTGCCGCCGGTGCAGCACTCCGCGTTCGCCTTGCACTTGCTGCAGGTGCCGGTGGTGGTGTTGCAGCCGGTCATCGGCTTGCCCGCGCAGTCCGCGTCGGCCGAGCACTGCTTGGAGCAGGTGAACGTCGCGGTGCTGCACTTGCCGGTGCCGAGGACGGTGCCGCCATCGGTGGGGGTGCAGTCGGTGTCGGTGTTGCACTGCTTGCAGTAGTTCGTCGCCGTGTTGCACGCGACGCCGAGCTTCACGAAGCCGCCGTCGGTCGGGTTGCACTGGGAGTCGGTCGTGCACTGCTTGCAGACGCCGGTCGCGACGACGCAGGTCGCCTCGGGGAACGCAATCGGGTTGCAGTCGGCGTTCGACGCGCAGAGCTTGCAGACGTGGTTGGTGGTGTCGCAGCCGCCCTTGTAGATCGCCGCGTTGCAGTCGGCCGTCGCCAGACACTGGACGCACTTGCTGGCCGCGGTGTTACAGACAGTGCCGGTCGAGCAATCGGTGTTGGTCGCGCAGCTGGTCTGGCAGGCCTTGGCGCTGGAGCTTCCGCCCCCGCTGCCGCCGCCGCCGCCGCTGCCACCCCCGCTGCCGCCGCTGCCACCGCCACTGCCGCCGCCCGTTCCGCCATCGCCGCTGCTGCAACCCACGACAGCCAGCGACATCACTGCAACAAACAACAGACTGCCCTTGGCAACATTACGCATTATTCAAGCCCCTTGATTGGTTGGTAGACCGCGCGGGACTCGTATCGCACGCACACCTACCCGTCTACATTTCGTCCAAAGCTGTCAACCGGGGGTGGGCGGGTGGTTGACAACATTTTTCCCGAGGATAAGCAGCCCGAATGTTCGACACCCAGTTCACTGGCCACGCCTGCGTCCCCCACGCCCTCTCCGAAGTGCCGCTGCGGCATGACTGGACGCTCAGTGAGGTCCGGGCGATCCACGACCTGCCGTTGATGGACCTCGTCTACCGCGCCCAGTCGCTGCACCGGTCGGTCTTCAAGGAGCACCAGGTGCAGCTGTGCTCGCTGCTGTCGATCAAGACCGGCGGGTGCCCCGAGGACTGCAGCTATTGCCCCCAGTCGGCGCACTACAAGACCGACGTGAAGGCGGAGAAGCTGATGCCGGTGGACGCCGTGCTCGCCTCCGCCGCCGAGGCCCGCACCGCCGGAGCGACCCGCTTCTGCATGGGCGCTGCCTGGCGCGAGGTGAAGGACGGGCCGCAGTTCGACGCGGTGCTGCAGATGGTTCGCGGGGTGAAGGCGCTGGGGATGGAGGCCTGCTGCACCCTGGGGATGATCACCGACTCCCAGGCGAAGCAGCTCAAAGAGGCCGGGCTCACCGCCTACAACCACAACCTCGACACCTCCGAGGGCGCGTACGGCGACATCATCACCACCCGCACCTACCAGGACCGCCTCGACACCTTGAAGCGCGTCCACGCTGCGGGCATCTCGGTGTGCAGCGGCGGCATCATCGGCCTGGGAGAGTCGATCGACGACCGCTGCCAGATGCTGGTGACGCTCGCCAACCAGGACAGCCACCCCGAGTCGGTGCCGGTCAACGCGCTGGTGCCGGTCAAGGGCACGCCGCTGGAGCACCAGGCGCCGGTGAAGCCGATCGAGCTGGTGCGGATGATCGCCACCGCCCGGGTGCTGATGCCAGCGGCGATGGTGCGGCTGTCGGCCGGGCGCGACCAGCTGACCGAAGAGGCGCAGCTGCTTTGCATGCTCGCCGGCGCGAACTCGATCTTCTTCGGCGACAAGCTGCTCACCACCGGGAACCCCGCCTACCAGCAGGACATGCAGCTGCTCAAAGACGCCGGGGTCAAGGCGCTGCAGCCCAACGTCGGGCCCTGAAGCCTGAAAGGCGATGAAGACGGTCGGCCACTGGGCGAAGGAAGAGCTGTCGGCCCTCGCCGCGCGCGGGCTGTCGCGGCACCTCGAGCCGCTGACCACGCCCCAGGGCCCCGAGATTGAGATCAACGGCGAGGAGGTGCTCGTCACCTTCTCCTCCAACGACTACCTCGGCCTGGCCAACGACCCGGAGCTGAAGGCCGCCGCGCTCGCCGCCGTCCACCGCTATGGCACCGGCTCGGGGGCCTCGCGCCTGGTCACCGGCGACAACACCAGCCACCGCGCGCTGGAGAAGGCGATCGCCGCGTTCGAGGGCACCGAGGCGGCGCTGGTCTTCAACTCCGGCTACGCCGCCAACGTCGGACTGCTGTCGACCTTCTGCGGCGCGGGCGACGTCATCTTCTCCGACGCGCTCAACCACGCGTCGATCATCGACGGCGCCCGGCTCTCGCGGGCGAAGACGGTGGTCTACCCCCACCGCGACGTCGCCGCGCTCGAGCTGCTGCTCGCCCAGCACCGCGGCCGCCGGGCGCTGGTGGTGACCGACAGCGTCTTCTCGATGGACGGCGACCGCGCCCCGCTGCGGCAGCTGACCCAGCTGTGCGAACAGACCGGCGCGGCGCTGCTCGTCGACGAGGCCCACGCCACCGGCGTCTGCGGGCCGACCGGCGCCGGGCTGTGCGAGGAGCTGGGTCTGTCACCCGAGGTGCGCATGGGGACGCTGAGCAAGGCGCTCGGCGGCTTCGGCGCCTACGCCGCGTGCAGCGCCGACGTGCGGCAGTGGTTGTTCAACCGGGCCCGCAGCGTCGTCTACTCCACCTCCCTTCCGCCGGCAGTCTGCGCGGTGGGGACGGCGGCGATCGCCAAGGTCCGGCGCGAGCCAGCGCTGCGCGAGCGGCTGTGGCGGAACATCCGGCTCTTCGCCGCCGGCTTGCGGAAGCTCGGCCTGCCGGCGCACGAGGACTCGGCGATCTTCCCGGTGGTCATCGGCGCGCCCGAGGCCGCGGTGAGCGCCTCGCGGACGCTGCGGGCCGCGGGGCTGCTGGTGAAGCCGATTCGCCCCCCGACCGTGCCCGAGGGGACGAGCCGCCTGCGGTTCGCGCTCTGCGCCGGGCACACCGAGGAGCACCTGCACCGCGCCCTCGAGGCGCTGGCGAAGCTGGAGCTGCCCCGTGCCGGCTGACGCCCAGGCCGAGCACCAGCGGCTGTGGGCGCTGGACCAGGCGCACGTCTGGCACCCCTTCACCCAGATGTCGCTGTGGGGCGGCGACGCCCCGTTGATCATCGAGCGCGGCGAGGGCAACTGGTTGATCGACACCCAGGGACGGCGCTGGCTCGACGCGATCTCCTCGCTCTGGGTCACGGTGCACGGCCACCGCAAGGCACAGCTCGACGCCGCGGTGCGCTCCCAGCTCGACAAGGTCGCCCACTGCACCCTGCTCGGCCAGGCGTCCGTGCCGAGCATCGAGCTGGCCGCCGCCCTGGCGAAGCTGGCGCCGGAAGGGCTGAGCAAGGTCTTCTATTCCGACAGTGGGAGCACCTCGGTCGAGGTGGCGCTGAAGATGGCGTACCAGTACTGGCGGCTGCGCGGCCGGCCGGAGAAGCGGCGCTTCGCCGCGCTCACCGAGGCGTACCACGGCGACACCCTCGGCTCGGTCTCGGTGGGCGGCATCGAGCTGTTCCACGAGCGCTTCAAGGACCTGCTCTTCGACGTCGAGCGCCTCCCGTCTCCCCACGCCTACCGCTGGAAGGGAAAGGACGTGCTCGGCGAGGCGCTGGCCGCGGCCCAGATGCTGCTAGAGGAGAAGGCCGGCGAGCTGGCGGCGGTGGTGGTCGAGCCGGTGGTGCAGGGTGCCGCGGGGATGTGGGTGCAGCCGAAGGGCTACCTGAAAGGGCTGGAGCAGCTGTGCCGCAAGCACGACGTGCTGCTCATCTGCGACGAGGTCGCCACCGGCTTCGGACGCACCGGGACGATGTTCGCCGTCGAGCAGGAAGGGGTGAGCCCCGACTTCCTCTGCCTCGCCAAGGGCCTCACCGGCGGCTACCTGCCGCTGGCCGCGACGCTCACCACCGCGCGGGTGTTCGAGGCGTTCCTCGGGACGCTCGCCGAGGCGAAGACCTTCTTCCATGGCCACACCTACACCGGCAATCCGCTCGCCTGCGCGGTGGCGCTCGCGAACCTGAAGCTCTTCGAGTCGGAGCAGACGCTGACCGCGATGCAGCCGGCAGTCGCCGAACTGACGCGGGGGCTCGAGCGGCTCGCCCGGCTGCCCCACGTCGGCGACATCCGCCAGAAGGGGCTGATGATTGGCGTCGAGCTGGTGAAGGACAAGGCGACCCGCGCCGAGTACCCGTACGAAGACCGCCTCGGCTTCAAGGTCTGCCAGGCCGCGCGACGGTCGGGGGTGCTGCTGCGCCCGTTGGGAAACGTGGTGGTGGTAATGCCGCCGCTGTCGCTGACGGTCGACGAAGCGAAGTTGATCATCGACGCCCTCGACGAGGCGATCTCTCGCACCACGTGAAGACGACGGGCTACTTCGTCACCGGCACCGACACCGGCGTGGGCAAGACGCAGGTCGCGGGCGCGCTGCTGTCGCTGCTCGCGGCGGCGGGGAGCCGGCCCTGGGCGTTCAAGCCGTATGAGTCGGGGGGCAACGCCGACGCCGAGTTTCTCCGGGCGTGCGCCGGGGGGTGGCAGCGCCTCGACTCGGTGTGCCCCAGCCGCTTTCGGCTGCCGCTCGCGCCGGGCGTCGCCGCACAGCGGGAAGGCCGCGGCTCTTCGTGGAACAAGACGCTCGCGGTGTTCCGGCGCTTCGAGGGGACCGGGGTCGTCGAGGGCGCGGGCGGCCTGCGCGTGCCGCTCGATCGGACCCACGACGTCGTCGACCTCGCCGCGGCGCTGAAGCTGCCGGTGGTGCTCGTCGCCCGCGCGGGCCTGGGCACGCTCAACCACGTCGCCCTCTCGCTCGACCTGCTGTGGGCGCGGCGGCTGAAGGTCCGCGCCGTGGTGTTGGTGAAGTCGTCGCGAGGAAAGGACGTCTCCGAGCAGGACAACCCGGCCTGGCTGCGCTCGCGCCACCCGGTGCCGGTGCTCGGGCCGCTCCCCTTCATCGCCAGCGCGCTGAAGCGGCGGCGGGCGCTCGAGGCGCTGCTGCGACCGGTGGTCCCCGACCAGGGAGCTTGAGGGCACCCGGCCGTTCCAGTCGCAGCCGAGCGAGCGGTGGGGGATTCGGGCCAGCAGGGGGCTGAACAAGTCCGGACCGAGCGCAAACGTCGAGCTGCGAGCCGCGCAAGGAAGAAGCCCGAAGGAATACTTGTCGGTATTCCGAGGGCTTCTGACGCCGCCCGGCGACACAGATCGGCGTTTCCGCGACGGGAGTGACTTGTTCAGCACCCTGCTAGCCTAGAAGGCGCCCATGCGTTCGCTCCTCCTCGTCCTCTTCGCCGGGCTGCTCGCCGCCTGCCAGCCTCCGGCCCCCCGCCAGGTCTCCTGCAAACCGCCGCTCCCGGTGACGTTCCGGGAAGCCGACGCTCCGACGGCGCCTGCGCGCAAGGTGTCGATGGTGACGCTCCCCTCGGGTGAGCGGGTCGAAGAGGTGCGGCGATGAGGGCGCTGGGGGCGTTGGCGCTGGTCGCGCTCGCCGGCTGTGGCAGCGGGCCGCCGTGTGGGGTGCACACCCAGTGCGTCGGGCTGCAGGAGATTCTGCAGTGCAAGGGAAGCCGCACCGAGACCATCTCCTGCCCGGACAACGGCTTCTGCATCGCCTCCGCCGATGGGAAGACCGTCGGCTGCCAGGCGCCGTTCGTGGTCAACGGTTCGCTGCGCTACGCGGATCGCGCCCAGACCGACGCCGGCCTGGGCGACCCGGTGCTGCTGACGCTGCCCAACGCCTCGGTCTCGGTGGTGGGCGACGACGGGGTGGTGCTGGGCACGGGCTACGCCGACGGCAACGGCAAGTACTCGGTGACCTACGGCTCGCGGACCTCGACCGCGGTGCATGTGCTCGTCGCCGCGAAGAGCGACCCGACGGTGCTCCCGCTGAGCGTCAACGGTGAGAAGGGGCTGCAGGGCTTCGGCTCCCCCAACTTCACCGCCGAGGCGACCCACGTCGTCGACGTCGACATCGACGAGCCGGTCGCCGCCGCGTCGTTCAACCTCCTCACTGTCATCGGCGGGGGCATGCGCAGCGCCCAGCAGTGGTCGGGGGTGGCGAGGCTGGTGCCGCTCACCGTGGTGTACTTCGTCTCCTCGCCCGGCAGTTACTACACGCCGGTGCAGCACGTGATTCACGTCGGCGGCGCGACCACCGACAGCGACGGCTACGACGACGCGGTCGTGCTCCACGAGACGGGGCACTACGTCGAGGACACCATTTCCCTGACCGACTCCGAGGGCGGCAGACACGATGGGCGGCCGGCGAGCCCGAACCTCGCCTGGAGCGAGGGCTTCGCCACCTGGTTCTCGTCCGCGGTGCGCAACGACCCGCGTTACATGGACAGCTACTCCGGCGGAATCTACATCTTGAACCTCGACAACTCGACGCACGCCGCGGACCCTTTGGCCCCGATGTCCCAGTTGGTCAGCGAGTGGATGGACGCCGAGGTGATGTGGGACGTGATCGACAGCGGGCCCAACGACGACGACACGCTCAGCTTCACGCCTGACAAGGTCGTCGACGTGCTGCGCACCGGAATTCCCCGCACCGGCCACGTCGATCGCGGCAGCGCCGGGGTGGACTTCGTCGACTGGCTCGACGAGTGGTTCATCAAGCAGGGCACCGGGTCCTGCGCTGGGATGAAGGGAATCCTCGCCGCCCGGACCTTCCCCTATGACTACGCCGCGCCCGGGGCCGCCTGCCCGTGAGCCTCTACGACGCCGTCGAGGCTGGCGACCTGGAAGCGGTCGCGCAGCAGCTCGCCGCCGGCGCCGACGTCAATGAGATCGGCCCCGGAGATCGCACCCCCCTGATCGAAGCGGCGCGCGCGGGAAACCT
>JAYVRT010000815.1:0-14114 GCA_043776025.1 Archangiaceae bacterium
GCTGGCGGTGGGCGGCCTGCTGCTGCTCGTCGCGGGAGCCTGGGCGCCGCCGAGCGTGCTGCCGTTCTTCGTGGTGGCGTTGTGCGCGTTGACCGCGGCGCTGCTGCTGCGGCTGCGGCCCCTGTACGTCGAGGCGCTGCACGCCCGCGTGGCAGGCGCAAAGAACGCGGTCGAGCTCGACGCGCTGACGCTGGGAGAGGCGCTCAGGTCGCCCTCGCCCGAACGGGTGCTGCGCGCGGTCGACCTGCTCGAGCACGCAGGCCTGACGCTGGCGCCCCACGTGCCGTTGCTGCTGGGCCACCCCCACGAACGGGTGCAGGAGCGCGGGGTGCAGCTGCTCGAGCAGCTGTCGGTGACGACCGCCGGCCCGCAGCTGGAGGCGTTGATCGCCGCCGGGATGCGCCGCCCGCGCAGCGAGGCGATGTGGGCGATCGCCCGGCTCAACCCCGACCGCGCCCGGCTGGTGCTGCCGCCGCTGCTCGAGTCGTCGGACATCGGCGATCGCTGCGCGGCGATCGGCGCGATGCTCTCGCTGGGGGGAGACGAGGTGATCCCCGCGGCGGCGGCGCTGGAGGTCTTGCTGAAGGAAGGCGCGAACGCGCCGGTGGTCGAGCGGCGCGAGGTGGCGCGGTTGATCGGCCGGGTGAATGACCCCCTGCTCGCCCCCGCGCTGGCCAGATACCTCGAGGATGGTGACGGTACCGTGCGGCGGGTGGCGATCGCCGCGGTCGGCCACGGCCGCTACCTTCCGCTGGCGCCCCGGCTGTTGCGCTTCCTCACCTGGCGCGAGGATCGCAGGCCGGCGCGCGAGGCGCTCTCGGCGCTGGGCGACGACGCGGTGCCGTTGGTGGGCGACGCGCTCGACGATCGCAGCCGGTCGCTGCAGTTGCGGTTTCAGCTGCCCCGGGTGCTGCGGCAGATCGGCACGCCCCTGGCCTTCGACGCGCTGCTGTTCTCCAACGCCGCCGACGACGCCTTCCTCCACTACCGGGTGGGGGTGGCGCTGGCGCGGCTGCGCGACGAGCACCCCGAGCACCCGGTGAACGCGCAGCGGGTCTACCAGGCGCTGGAGCGGCGGCGGCAGACCTGGCGGGGGATGTCGGAGGCCTTCGTCAACCTCAAGGCGGCGCTCGGCGAACAGTCGCTGCTCACCCGCGCCGTCGGCGACCGGCTCGACCAGGCCTTCGAGCTGTCGTTCTGGCTGCTGGGGTTGCTGCACGACGCGAAGGCGATGCGGCGGGTGCACGCCCACCTCGAGGGCAACGATCCCCGCCGCAAGGCCTGGGCGAACGAGCTGCTCGAGGCGGTGCTGACGCCCGAGGAGAGGACCCTGGTGCAAGAGCAGCTGGCGGCCCAGGCCCGGATCGCCGGCCTTGGCGACGCCGCCTGGCTCGAGCCCCACCTGCAGACGCTCTGCAAGAGCGACGACGCGGTGCTGCGCTCGTGTGCGCGGCAGGTCGCCCGGTTGCGCGGCTTGTGGCCGTACAAATACAAGGAGGACGACATGCCCGAAGTGACGATGAAGCGACTGTTCGCGCTCGAAGGGGTGGAGATCTTCGCCCAGAGTGACGTCGACGATCTCGCGGCGGTGGCGGCGGTCGCGAAGGAGCAGACCTTCAAGCGCGGCGAGCACGTGTACCAGGTGGGAGATCCCGGCGACGCGCTCTACGTGATCATCGAGGGGGCGGTCGAGGCGCGACGCGAAGGCGAGCTGCTGATGAAGATGGGCGCCAAGGAGGCGTTCGGAGATCTCTCGCTCTTCGACGGCGCGCCCCGGCTGACCGACATCCTCGCGACCGAGGCGTTGACGGTGCTGGTGATCGACCGCCGCGACTTCCTCGATCTGCTCGGCGATCGCCCCGAGTTGTTGCGGGGCGTATTCAAGGTGATGAGCCGCCAGATGAAGTCGATGGTGATGGACCTCACCCAGGCGCGGCGGGCGACCACCGGCGAGATGCCGAAGATCGCCGGCTGATCACCGGTGGGCGATGAACCAGGTCACCACCGCGGAGACGCTCAAGGTGACCAGCGCGATGCCGACCCACATCAGCCAGCGCGTGCCGCCGGTGTCGGCCGGGGCGTGCACCGGGTGGGCGCTCGAGCTGCGGGGCCCCACGTGCGGCACCTGCAGCTCGAGATCTGTCGGCCGCGCCGGCGGCGAGGCATAGGGCGGGCGGAGGGCGATCTCCGTCTGGGCGTTGAGCGGCTGCTTCAAGGTGACATGCTCGCGCTCGCCATCGCCCCTGTGGAAGTCGTGGAAGGCCGTCGGCCCTGTCGAAGGATCCTCGTCGAGCAGCGAGGGGATGGGTCCCCGCCGCAGCGACGCGCGGTAGGCGGCGAACCCTTCGCGGGCGTCCTTGAGGGTCGGCCGCAGGCGCGGATCGCGGTTGAGCAGGCGAAAGACGAGCTCGTCGAGCTCCGGCGCGATCTTCGGGTCGAGGTCGCGCGGGTGGGGAGGGGGCTGCTCCATCTTCTTGCTGATCACCGCGATCCCGCTGTTGCCGATGAACGGGAGCCGGTTGGTGAGCAGGCGAAAGGCGATCCCCCCCACCGCGTACAGGTCGCTGTAGGTGCCCATCTTCTCGCCCTTGATCTGCTCCGGGGCCATGTAGTCGGGCGTGCCGACCATCGTCCCCGGCATCGTCGGGCGGATGCTGCCCTTCCCATCGGACCGTCGGGGGAGGCCGAAGTCGAGCACCTTGAGCACCCGGGTTCCGTCCGCGTAGGTGGCGAGGAAGAGGTTCGAGGGCTTCAGATCGCGGTGGATGATCCCGCGTTCGTGCGCGGCGCCGAGCGCGTCGAACAGCTCGTCGAGCAGCACCAGCGTCTCGTTGATCGTCGGCTGCCCGCCGAACTTCAGCTGCTCCTCGAGCGAGAGCCCGTCGCACAGCTCCATCACCAGGTACGGCTGGCCATTGGGGAGCGCGCCAAAGTCGAGGATGTCGATGATCCCCTTGTGACGAATCGCCGTCAGCGACTTCGCTTCCTCCACCAGCCGGCGAATGTACTCGGCGTCGTCGGCGAACTCGGGCTTGAGGACCTTGAAGGCGGCCTTCCGGCCGTTGATCAGGTGCTGGGCCTTGTAGACGATGCCGGCCGCGCCCTTGCCGAGCACCCCCTCGACCCGGTAGCCGCTGACGGTGGTGTCGATCAGCAGATCGCGCCGCGAGCCCGAGGTCCCCGCGGGCGCGGTGTCGGGGATGGGCCGTGGCGAAATGACCGGGTTGGGCGCCGTCTCGGCCATGTGGGCCTTCGCCGTCGACTTCTCCCCCGTCTTCCGCTTCGGCGGAAGGATCGGGTTGGGCACCGTCTGAGCACCCGAGGGCTTGAACTCGGGCCGCTCGGTGGTCTTCGCCACCGACGCCTCGTCGTCGTCGTCCTGCAGCTGTGGCCGCTGGGTGGTGTCGCCGGGTTTGGGACGGAACGGAGCCACGCGGACCAGAAGTATGGCTCAAACTTTCTCAGAACCCAGCCACTTCACCGCCGAAGGCGGAGGCTGGTGGCGCAGCAGCCGCGCCACCAGGGCCTCGGCGGAATTTTCCACCACCAGCGCGGTCTGGAGTACCGGCGGGATGAAGCCCTCCTCGAAGCTGCGCTCGATCTGTTGCACCAGCGGGTCCCAGTAGCCCTCGACGTTGAGCAGGCCGATCGGCTTTGCGTGCAGCCCGATCTGCGCCCAGGTGAGGATCTCGAACAGCTCGTCCATCGTCCCGAAGCCGCCGGGCAGGGCGACGAACGCATCGGAGAGCTTCTCCATCAGCGCTTTGCGCTCGTGCATCGACTCCACCGCGTGGAGCGTGGAGAGCCGCGGGTGGGCGAACTCGGCGCGGGCGAGGCCTTTGGGGATGACGCCGACGACGCGCTGGCCGCCGCTGAGCACTCCGTCGGCGACCGCGCCCATCAGCCCGTGCGCCGCGCCGCCGTAGACGAGGTTGATCCGGTGCCTGGCGAGGGTCGCGCCCAGGGCGTGGGCCGCCTCGCGGTAGACCTTGCGCGTTCCGTCGCGAGAGCCGCAGTAGACGCCGACGTGTTGAAGCGCGGTCACCGGTGCAGCCGCCCCGAGCCAGCCAGGTAGAGCAGGGCGCCGGCGATGAAGATCAGCACCGGGGCGAGGGTGGAGAACAGCTTCGGCTTCTGGCGCATCACCCAGCCGCAGGGAAGCCCGAAGAGAAAGCCCCCGAAGTGCCCCGCGCCGCTGACCTGGGGCAACAGGCTGATCGCCGCGACCTGAACGAGCCAGATGCCCAGCTGGCGGCGCCCCGCGCTGTTGACGATCGGCAGCAGCGCCCCCGCCCAGGCGAGGATCATCCCCGAGGCGCCCACCGTCGACTGGTCGAACCTCCAGAAGAGCACCACGAACGCGCTCCCCATCGCCCCGACGATCGAGGTGATGAGGAAGCGGAAGCTGCCGATGCTCAGCTCGACCGCGCGGCCCAGCGAGAGCACCGCCATCATGTTGAAGGCGATGTGGAGCGGCCCGCCGTGAACGAAGACACAGGTGAACGGGCGCCACCACTGGCCTTCGGCGACCAGGGGCCCGAAGAGCAGGCCGAGCTCGGCGAGCTGGCCCTTGAGCAGCAGGTCGGCGAGGAAGACCGCGACGCTGCCGCCGAGGACGGCGTAGCTGACCCAGGGCACGCGCGGACGGGGTTCTACCGGCGCGACCGGCGCGGACGGCTCGCGGATCACGGATCTCTCGAGACGACCGTGTCGCGCAGCCAGTTGTGATCGTCGGTGTTGGGGTAGTCGAGGGTGTAGTGGAGGCCGCGGCTCTCTTTGCGACGGGTGGCGCACTCGACGATCAGCAGCGCGACGTCGGCGATGTTGCGCAGCTCGATCACGTCGCGGGTGACCTTGAAGCTCCAGTAGTACTCGCGGATCTCTTCCCGCAGCAGGTCGAGGCGGCGGCGGGCGCGGGCCAGGCGCTTGCCAGTGCGGACGATGCCGACGTAGTTCCACATCAACCGTCGAATCTCTTCCCAGTTCTGGCTGACGACGACGATTTCGTCCGAGGTGACGGCCGAGCCCGGGTCCCACTCCGGCTGGGGCGCGGGCGCGGCGAGCCCCTTGAGCTCCTCGGCGCAGGCGGCGGCGGCGCGGTGGCCGAAGACGAGGCCCTCGAGCAACGAGTTGCTGGCGAGGCGGTTGGCGCCGTGCAGCCCGGTGCAGGTGACCTCTCCGATCGCGTAGAGCCCGGGGATCCCGGTGCGGCCGTGGAGATCGGTGACGACGCCGCCGCACATGTAGTGGGCCGCGGGCACCACCGGAATCGGCTGTACCGCCATATCGATGCCGAACTCGCGGCAGGTCGCGTAGATGTTGGGGAAGCGATCGACCAGGTACTTGCGGCCCAGGTGGGTCATGTCGAGGACGACGTGCTCGTCGCCGGTGCTCTTCAACTCGGCGTCGATCGCCCGGGCGACGACGTCGCGGGGCGCGAGCGCGCCCATCGGGTGGTAGCGCTCCATGAAGCTGGCGCCGCTCTTCAGCCGCAGCTTCCCGCCTTCGCCGCGCAGCGCCTCGGAGATGAGGAAGCTCTTCGCCTCGGGGTGAAAGAGGCAGGTGGGGTGAAACTGGTAGAACTCCATGTTCGCCACCGACGCGCCCGCGCGCCAGGCCATCGCCACCCCGTCGCCGGTCGCGACGTCGGGGTTGGTGGTGTAGAGGTAGACCTTGCCCGCGCCCCCGGTGGCGAGCACCGTCACCCGGGCGAGGAAGGTCTCGATGTTCCCGTCGGCCTTGAGGACGTAGGCGCCCAGCGCCCGGCCCTTGCCGCGTGGCTGTGAGCGGTCGACGAGCAGGTCGATCGCCGCGCTGTCGGGGAAGAAGGTGATGTTGCTGCGCTCGTCGCAGGAGGCGAGCAGGGCGCGGGAGACCTCGCGGCCGGTGACGTCGCCGGCATGGACGATGCGGCGGCGGGTGTGGCCGCCCTCGCGGGTGAGGTCGAACTCGCCGCTCTTCTTCCGGTTGAACTCGGCGCCGAGGGTGACCAGGTGCTTGAGGCGATCGGGGCCCTCGCGGACGACGGCGCCCACCGCGTCGGGGTGGCACAGGCCGGCGCCGGCGATCAGCGTGTCCTGGATGTGGTGCTCGAAGGAGTCGTCGCTGGCGAGCACCGAGGCGATGCCCCCCTGGGCGTACGAGGTGTTCGACTCATCTCGGGCGCGCTTGGTGAGGACGGCGACCGAGCCCTGCTTGCTGGCCTCGAGGGCAAAGGTGAGCCCGGCGATGCCGCCGCCGAGGACGAGAAAATCAAAGGACTGAGCCATGGGTTGCCGGGACATATCACCCGCTCCCCTTTTGGACGCACCCCGGCGGGAGAGGTAGGATGTCAGCGCTTGAACCTGCGTTTCTTCCTCTCAGTAGGGGCGGTTGCCGCTTGCCTCTCGGCCGCGCCCGCGGCTGCTGGCGGCGGCATCTTCAAGTACGTCGAAAAGGATGGCACGGTCGTTTACACCAACGTTCCTCCCAGTGGCCCGAGGGCGGCGAAGGCGCGCCGGGTAGAAGGGGAGTTCCGCCCGGCGCCGGCGCCGACGGCTCCCGCGCGGGTGACGACGTCCTCGAAGCAGGCGCTGACGGCGTTCGACGACTACATCGTCGATGCGTCGATTCGCTACCGGATTCCGGTGAACCTGATCCGCGCGGTGATGCACGCCGAGTCGGCGTTCGACCCCCGGGCGGTCTCCGCGGTGGGAGCCTCGGGGCTGATGCAGCTGATGCCCGAGACGGCACAGGAGATGTACGTGAAGGACATCTTCGAGCCGAGGGACAACATCGAGGGTGGGGTACGGTACTTGAGGGTGTTGGCCAACGAGTTCGACGGCGACATGGTGAAGATGGTGGCCGGGTACAACGCCGGGCCCGAGGCGGTGAAGAAGTACAACGGCGAAGTGCCGCCCTACGCCGAGACCCAGGCGTACGTCCGCAAGGTGTTGTCGCTCTATTTCCAGTACAAGACGCAGTCGGAGCAGCAGCAGGCCGCCGAGGCCGCTGCCAGGCCCTGACGCCCGGACGATGCGAATGAAGGGGAATCAATGACGAGTACGGTCCGACGCGATCCGGCGACCGACGAAGAATTTCTCGCGCAGCTCTACAAAGGCGGAGAGCTCCTGGCCGCGGGGAAGGTGACCGAGGCGAAAGATCACCTCGAGCGCGCGTACCAGCTGCACCCGAAGAACGAGAAGGCGCAGAACCTGCTCGGGCTGACGTACTTCAAGCTCGGGCTGTTCGAGCGGGCCTCCGAGATCTACGAGCTGTTGGTCAACGACAACCCGGCCGACCCGACGCTGCGGGTGAACCTGGGCCTGGTGTATTTGAAGACGAACAACCTGATGCGCAGCGTGCGCGAGTTCGAGACGGCGACGGATCTCGAGCCGGGGCACAAGAAGGCGCACAACTACCTCGGGCTGGCGTTGGCGCAGGCGGGGGACTACGCGCGGGCGCGCGAGCACTTCGTGATCAGTGGCAGCGACGCAATGGCCGAGAAGATGGCCAAGGCGATGGTCTCGGCCGAGGCGCCGATGACGGTGAAGATGTCGCCGCCGCCTTCGGCCCCGCCGGCGTCGGTGGCCGCCCCGGCGGTGACCGCGCCCCCTCCGCGCGGTGAGCCGCCCCCGCGCTCGGAGGACGTGCAGATTGAGATGATGAGCGACGAGGAGGACGTGCCGCCGGAGCTGGACGCTCCGCCGGTGGCCGAGCCGCCGTCGCCGACGACGCTGGTGTCCCAGGCGCAGTCGATGGGTGGGGCGGATCTCCCGCCGCTGCCGCAGCCGGGCTTCGAGACGGTGCCCGAGCCGAAGGCGCCGACGCTGCACGCCGACTGGGGCGCCCAGTTCGGGGTGGATCCGCCGCAGACGAATGGGTCGGGTGGGCTGCAGCTGGCGGGGGACGGGAGCCCCTCGGCGGCGACGAGCGAGGCGGCGGTCGCGACGGGGATGCAGGTGCCCGCGAGCGTGATGGTCGAGGCGGACTCGGATCAGATGCCCCTGGTCGCCACCGACGAGGTGATCGAGGCGACGGTCGAAGAGGTCTCCGAGAGCGCGGTGGCGATGGTCGAGCAGAACGTGTTGGTGCCGGTGGAGGACTCCGGCGCGCTCACTGAGCAGCCGATGCCGGCGGAGCCGGAGCGCTGGACCACCGAGCCCCCGCGGCTGCAGCACTTCGAAGGCGAGGCGGGCGCGGCCGACCCGATCGTCGCCAAGGCCGAGTCGGAGCTGCTGACGCCGAACGTCGAGCCCGAGCTGAGCGCCGAGGAGGAGTTCACCGGCCGTCAGCCCACGCCCGAGCAGGTGGCGGCGGCCCGCGAGCTGAGCGCCGAGGACACCATCTCCAGCCCCCGGGCGATCACCCGGCAACCGCCGAGCGCACCGAACGCGCCGCCGGTCTACATGGGCAAAGCGCCCAGCGCCGAGGAGGAGTTCACGGGGCAGCCTGCCGGGGTGAGCGCGGAGGAGGAGTTCACTGGGCAGCCGGCGCCGGAGTACGTCGCGGAGTCGGAGCAGACGTACACCGGGCAGGCGACGGAGCAGTACGCGGCGGCCGAGCCCAGCGCGGAGCAGGAGTTCACCGGACAGCCGGCGCCCGAGGCGGAGTTCGTCTACGAACCGGCACCCGGCGAGCGGCGGGAAGAGGTCTCGGACGCGGAGCAGGAGTTCGTCGGCGCCCCGGCGCCCGAGCCGGCGGCCTCGTTGCCCTCGTGGGTGACGGGAGAGGCGAGCCCTCCACCGGAGCCGGAGGCCTCGAGCTGGAGTGAGCCGCAGCCCGACGAGGGAGGGTACGATGCTCCGCAGGCGGCGCCGGAGCTGCAGCCGGGCTTCGTGGCGATCGCGAGCCCGAAGCTGTCGGATCTCGGGCCGCGGCTGGACTACGGCCAGAGCCCGGCGTCGGGGCCGTTCCACGTCGGCCCCGAGGGGCTGGCGGTGACGGTGAATGGGCAGATGCTGTGCCGGCTGACGGGCCTGGTGGCGGTGGTGGGTGGAGTGGACGCCCAGCCCGAGCACCGGCGGCAGCGGGGGCGGGCGATCGAGCAGGCGTTCGGAGAGGGCACCTCGCAGCTGCAGCGGGTCAAGGGCCACGGGACGCTGTACCTCGAGCCGGGGAAGGCGAACTTCCAGGCGATCGATCTCGACGACGAGGGCTGCTACGTCCGGGAGGAACGGGTCTTCGCCTTCGAAGAGGCGGTGGCGTTCGAGAACGGGCGGCTGACCGCGGGGCAGATCGGCTTCGAGATGGTGCACCTGAAGGGGCACGGCGCGGTGTTGTTGCGGCTCGAGGGCACGCTCAAGGCGATGGCGGTGCCGGCGGGGACGCCGCTGAAGGTGCCGCTGGCGCGGCTGGTAGGCTGGTACGGCCATGTATCGCCGAGGGTGATGGTGGGCTTCGTCGGCCAGGCGACGGTCGAGCTGACGGGCGAAGGCTACGCGCTGCTCGCGGCGCCGGGTTAACCATGAGCGTGGACCGAGCGACAAAGCGCAAGCTGAAGGCCGAGGCGAAGCAGCGGAAGAAGGACGAGCGCGCCCGGAAGAAGGCGAACCGCCAGCCGTCGGTGCTGCTCAAAGAGTTCTGGAACCTGCCCAACATGCTGACCCTGGGGCGGATCGCGGTGATCCCGCTGTTCGTCTGGTTCACCTACGACGCGGACCCGTTCTACTCGCTG
The DNA here is from genome assembly GCA_043776025.1 of Archangiaceae bacterium. Classification (GTDB taxonomy): domain Bacteria; phylum Myxococcota; class Myxococcia; order Myxococcales; family Myxococcaceae; genus JAYVRT01. Next base: position 9,656 of record JAYVRT010000815.1, read on the forward strand.
CTCGCGGCGTCGCTGTTCACCGTGGCGTCGATCACCGACGTGATTGACGGCTTCCTCGCGCGGCGGTGGAACATGATCACCGTGGTCGGCAAGCTGATGGACCCGCTGGCGGACAAGCTGATCGTGATGGCGGCGCTGGTGATGTTCACCCGCCTGGGCCGGGTGCCGGCGTGGGTGGTGATCGTCCTGCTGGGCCGGGAGCTGATCGTCTCGGGGCTGCGTCAGATCGCCGCCAGCGAAGGGATGGTGATCGCGGCGGGGCAGGAGGGGAAGTGGAAGACGTCGCTGCAGCTGGTGGGCATCGTCTCGCTCTGCATCCACTACGTTCACCACATGGACTTCCTCGTCTACGAGGGTGACGTCGACTTCAACCTCGTGGGCAAGGCCCTGATCTACTTGTCCACCGCGTTCTCCGTCTGGAGCGCCGGGGCTTATTTCCGAGCCTTCCTCACCATGCTCGGGAAGCGCGGCGGCTCGGCGCAAGGTGCTTGATTCTGGGTCAGGGAGTCGGTAGTTACGCCGTCGCTTCAAAGGTCGTTGCTGATAAGCGGGAATAGCTCAGTGGTAGAGCATCGCCTTGCCAAGGCGGGGGTCGAGGGTTCAAATCCCTTTTCCCGCTCATCAAGCCCTCGGGAAACCGGGGGCTTTTTGTTTTTCAGGCCTCCGTCTCCCGGATGTCTCTCACTCGGGGACCATCAAGCAGCTTCACCGCGTCCCGTTTCACGTCGGGCGACAGGTGGGAGTACCGCAGGGTCATCTCGATGCTCTCGTGCCCCAGCAGCTCCTGCACCGCCTTCAACGACACCCCACGCATCACCAGATGACTGGCGAAGCTGTGGCGCAGCCCGTGGGTGGTGATCCTCTTCCCCAGCCCGGCCTTGAGGCAGGTCTTGGGCACCACGTCCTTCAGCATGCTGTGGGTCAGCCGGTCGCCGACGCCGTCGCAGAAGACGTAGGCGCTCTTGAGCAGCGTGGCTGCCCTGTGACCCTTCAAGGTGGCGATGGCTTCGTCGGAGAGCGGCACGATCCTGTTCTTGCCGCCCTTCGGTGGGCCTTCCTCGCCCCTCCACAGCGTTCGCCGGACGACGAGCTGGCCAGAGACGAGATCGATGTCCTCCCACTTGAGGGCGAGCAGCTCGCCCAGCCGCAGCCCGGTCTTGATCGCGGTGATCATGAAGGCCAGCCACGCCGTCGGTGCAGCCTTGATGAACCGCTCAGCTTCATCGAAGCCCAGGAACATGTCCTCGTTGACGAAGTTGGTCTTCAGCCGGAATGCCTTCACCTTGGCCACCTTCTCGACCACGCCCCACTCCAGCGCGAGGTTGAGCACCTTTCGGAGGGTCGTGATGTGGTTGTTGATGCTCTTCTTCTCGCAGCCTTCGTCGAGCTTCTTTGCCTTGTAGTCCTCGATGTCCGCCGGGCCGATCTGGTCGAGCACCTTCGAGCCGAAGTACGGGAGGACGTGGACGCGCAACATCCATTCTTTTGCGTAAACGGTGCTCGGCTTGTTGTTCGTCTTCGAGAAGACCATGAACTGCTTCTCGAAGTCGGCGACCGTGGGCACCACCTTCTTCGCCACCGCCACGGGGATCACACTCTCCCTCGTGACGAAAAGAGCCCGCTCTTCTGCAAACCGGGCGGTGTTCGTCTTCGACGCCAGCGACGACTTCCGCCGCTCTTGAAAGAACTTACCGTTCGGCAGCTTCATCTTGATCTCGTACTCCCAGCCTTCCGTCTTGCGCCTGCACTCCGGGCCGCACCTGCGCTTGGTGCAGCCCACGACGTGGTCGATGCCCACCATGTAGGGTCGTACGTAAACAGCCATCACCGACTCCTTGCCGGTGGTGGCACTCGCCCTTCATTCAAGAAATGTAGAAATTCAGATCGGCGCACCAGGAGTCGTCGGCCGATGTGAACGGCACCCGGCAACTTGGCCCGCGACGCCATCGTGTAGATCGCGTTCGTCGTCGTGCGGAGTATTGCGGCGGTCTCCTCGACGGTCAGCAACGCGGGCAGGTTGTTCAGGTCGGTGACGGTGTCGTCGACCTCGTCGGCGTCGCCTTCACCATCTGCATCGTCATCACCGCTCTGGGTCCGCCGGGGTCGGGTGGCATGCTGCCGCTGACGGCCATTCTGTCGGTGCGGGTCACGTCGAGGGACCGGGGGTGGGTGGATCTCATCGGCAAGGGCGGCAACTGAATAGTCGACCGCCGGGAGCTGGTTGAGCCGCTCGATGATCTTCAACACGTTGTTGGCGGGTAGGAGCTGCGGACGGAGAAACGACATGCGGGACCTCACTTCTTGTACCGACGGCTTGGGGGAATTTGGCGTCGCTGCGCCCTGGCATGTGCAGCGCGGCGATGTAGGGAGAAGGACCGGCGACTGACGGGCTACTTCGTCGGGCTGGTTGAGGAACTCACCGGCATCGACCCGGCACCGCTGCTGGCCTGCGCGGCGAACTGGGCGACTGCCTCGGGAACCGATGCTGCCGGTGCCGCCGCCACTGGGGTAGAGGTTCCGGCAGCATTGTTCGCCGAGGCGTACCTGAAGGGTGTGCCCTTCACGCCGCCTGCCAGTCTCACCGCCAGCTTGTCGTTGACCAGGCGCTTGATCGCGTCCTGAACCGTGGTTCGCTTCAACCCGGACGCCTCCATCATCTCGTCCACGGTCAAGGCCGCTCCGCTGTTGGAGAGCATGTTGCGAATGCCCTCCACCGCGAGGTCGGTGGTGTCCCCGCCCACGATGACGTACCCGTGATCGGTAAGCTCCACGAGGTCCGGCGGCACTTTGTCGAAGCGAGAGAGCGTCTGGAGAGTACGAAGCGTCGGCTTGGTGTTCCCCTCGGGCCTGCGAATGGAGATCACAATGTCAGCCGCGCCCGCGAAGGCGCTGGATCCCCGAGCAGCTTCTCCAACCACGCCGCCGCTCTTGCGCTCGTGGCGGACGACGATCACCGCAAGACCAGTGGCGGAAGCCTCCTGGACTGGGCGCAGCGCCTCCATGGCCGCGCCTGCCGAGTTCTCCTCCTCCCCCTTGAACCCGGCCCATTGGCTGACGGTGTCGATGACGATCATCTTCGCCTCGACCTCGCTGGCCTTCTTGACGGCAGCCCGTACGATCGAAGGCCACGGGGTGTTGGCTGCATCGCTCCAGTAGAGAATGTGGAGATCGGCGCGGCCAAGTAGGTCAGCTCTCTTGAGCGCCTGATTGAACGTCTTGGGGCGTTCCTCGGTCAGGTACACCACCGAGCATTTCTGGGTGGGGTGGCCCAGGAATTCGGCCCCGTCCAGGATTCGCCTGATGCCTGCGAGCAGGAAGGTGGTCTTTCCCCCTTGCTTCGCCTTGCCGGTGAACTCGGTGACCGAGCCCTCGGTGGCGAAGCCCTCGATGATCCAGTTGATGATCGTGTGCTCCGCTGAGACCTCCGCTGCGGTGTGGAACGGCAATTCCGCCGGAACCTCGATCACAGGGGAGGCTGCATCGGCAGAATCAGCGCCCTGCGGCTTGGCTGCTGCCCAAAGTGCGATCTTGACGATCTCCTCCTCCGGTAGCGGCGGGTCGCACTTGGCGATGTTCTCCTCGAAGAGCGCGGCCTCGATCGACACCTGGCCCATCCCCCGCCGCGCCATTGTCCCAGCCAGGGAGACCAGCGTCGGGTGTCGCTTTCCCTTCGAGATCGTGCTGCCGAGCGTTGAAGCAACCTGACCAACGGCAGAGGGTGACGTCTTGATCTTGGTCATCTGCTCGCCCAACCAGGCGGGCAACTCGGCCAACGCTCGCTGCTGCGGCGCACACCCCGCGTCCCAGGCATAGAAGCTGCCGTTGCGGTGTCTGCTCGGGACGCCGACGATGTAGCCACCGTCTCCGCGCACATCGAGACCCGCCAGGAACTCGGTCCTGTTCTTGATGGCGGTGCCGTTGGTCGGGTAGCGGAAGATGATGTGCCGACCTCCGCCGCCGGTGATCGCCTCGACCGTGACCGGCAGCGCTCCGAACTCAGCCTCCAGCTTTTCCAGGCTCTCGTAGCCACCTTTGCCAGCATCGAGATCGAGAACGGCGATCCCGGACTCGGGCCCCGTGCGAATGCCGATGCTCGCGTTTGGCCATTGCGTCCACCATCCGGTGATGACGGCAGGATCCTTCGTCGCGCTGTGGAATCCGTTGCTAACCCGCGGGTGCTTGCCCACGTTCCTGCACTCGGGATTCATGCAGGAACACAGGTCGATGCCGATGGGCTCGTGCAACGGGAAGACGAGCCAGCCGATCTCCGCAAGAGCCAATGCCCAGGCGAGCATGATGTTGGTTACGACCGAGGGGACGGTGCTATTCTCCATGGCGCTGCTCCTGCCGCGTTGTCGATCCCCGCGAAGGTCACGACATGCGGCTGTTGATGTGATGGGCCCCGTGGCTAATTCAGCGCGGGGCTCAGCCTTTTTGAGGCGAGCCAAGTTCCCCACGG
>JAYVRT010000816.1:0-14081 GCA_043776025.1 Archangiaceae bacterium
GACGTGCGCAACGTCGACATGACGCTCGAGCACCCGTACGGGTACGTCTGCAACAAGACGAACCCCAACCCGATGAACTGGGGGATGTTCGGCAAGCCCTCGTGGCTCGCGTTCGCGCCGAAGGAAGAGCCGGAACGCATCGTCCTCGCCGACTCGATGGCCGACGGCACCTACCGGGTGATGTTGCAGTACATCGAGAGCTGCAAGTCGATTCCCACCGGACTGCTCGCCGGGCTGCTGGGGATCTCCAGCGAGATCCTCGTCGGCTACCTCTCCGGGGGCACGATCCCGCTCAACGGCGACGACGTCGCGAAGCTGATCGCGCAGGTGTGCCTCTCCCACGGAGGCAGCAACGCCACGGTTCGGGTGTGGGTCAACGGGATGATGATCAAGGAGAAGACCGTCAACCTCGCGACCAAGGGGGACAGCGTCTACGCGCTGGACCTCAAGCGCGCCAACGGCGCCTTCACTGCCCAGTGAGAGCCACGATGAGAACCCGACTCGCACTGCTCACCGTCGTCGCCCTCGGCTCTGGCTGCGGGAAGACCGTCATCCCCGACCCCGGTCCGGGCAAGCCGCCCGGGCTCTACGCCACCCCCGAGCTGCTCGCGTACACCTGCGTCACACCGGGCTGCACCCAGTCGAACACCACCAAGATCACCGTCACCGGCAGCCGCCGGGTCGCGATCAAGCGGATCCTCCTCGAGGGCACCGCGATGAGCGACTTCGAGCTGTTCACCCACGAGAAGCCGCCGTTCATCATCGGGGCCTCGACCAGCTTCGACGTCGAGGTGAAGTATACCCCGAAGGGGGCGCCCCTGCTCGGCATCGCCGAGCTGCGGATCACCTTCACCGACGCCGAGGCCACCGACTCCCCCGATCGGCTGCCGCCGGGTGAGCTGGTGGTGCCGCTGGTTCGCCGGCTCGTCGGTTCCCCTGAGCTGACCGTCAACCCCGGGCTGCTGTCCTTCGGCGTGGTGGAGAAGGGGAAGACCAAGAGCCTGCCGCTGAAGGTCGTCAACACCGGGTTCGGCAACGTGGTGCTCGAGCTCACCGGCATCGACGCCGGCGCCGCGCCGCTGACCGCGATCTTGCCCTCGCCCAGCTCGCTCGCGGCGGACGCGGGCTTCGATGTGCCCGTCACCTGGGCGCCGACGACCGAGGCGTACCTGAGCGCGGTGATCCTCGTCGACACCGCCTCGCCCGGCGTCGATCCAGCGACGGTGCGCGTCGAGGGCACCAGCCTCACCCAGCCGCTGCTGTCGCTGCAGCCGAGTGACACCATCGACTTCGGAGAGGTCGTCAAGGGCAAGTCCCGCTCGATGCAGGTGATGGTCCAGAACCGCGGCGGGCTGAACCTGGTGGTGGACAAGATCACCTCCGACGACATGACGGGCAACCTCGGGGTCGGGCCCGCCGATGGCGGCTCGCTGCCGATCGACGGCGGCGCCTCGCTGATCGTCGCCCCGCTGGCGCGCTTCCCGGTCACGGTCGGGCTCAACGGCATCACCCCCGGGGACCTCGACGCCACGGTCACCTTCCGCACCAACGAGCCGGGCTCGGGCGCCCACCCGTTGCACCTCAAAGGCACCGTGACCGAACCGCGGGTGACCGCGACGCCGGCGATGATCGACTTCGGCACCGTCCCGATGGGCTGGGTGGTGAACAAGACGATCGAGCTGCGCAACACCGGCTATGGCACGCTGACGATCAAGAACCTCGGCTTCGTCGCCGGGAGCAGCAATGTCTTTTCGCTCGTCGGCAAGCCGGCGCTGCCGCTGCAGCTCAAGCGAGACGCCCGGGTCGCGTTCGAGGTGCAGCTCAGCGCTTCGACCGCGACCACCTTCGGCGGCTTCGTTTCGATCGAGAGCGACGACGCCGTCAAGCCGTTCACCGAGGTCCCGCTCACCGCCAAGGTCGGCACCTGCGCCGCGGGCTGCCCGATCGCCAACGGCACCCCCAGCTGCACCACTGGCTCGTGCAAGGTCGGCACGTGCAACTCGGGTTACTACGACACCAACAGCGCCGCCGCCGACGGCTGCGAGTGCCATGAGGTCGGAACCGACCCCGGTGAGTTCTGCGCCGACGCGACTTACATGGGTGGCCTCAAGGACAACGACCACGCCGGCACCAACTACACCGGGCTCATTCCGTCGGCGACCGACATCGACCTGATCCGCTTCTTCGCCGAAGACGCCTCGGCGCTCTTCACCGAGAACTTCAAGGTCAAGGTCCGCCTCTCCAGCAGCGACCCGGGGATCGCGATGTGCGTCTATCGGTCGGACACCAGCAGCCATCAGAACGACTGCTTCTTCACCAACGAGGTCTGTCCCTCCAGCCGCTACATGGAGAAGGGCGGAAGCTACGGACCCGACGACTCGGCGGACTTCACGGTGAAGGTCTACCGGACGGCGAGCACCACGCCGACCTGCACGCCGTATACGGTCTTCATGTCGAACGGACAGTAGTCCGTGGTGTTTCATCTGGTCGACCGCGCGGCGTGGGCGATCGCCGTGGAGCGCGGTGAGTACCGCCCCGCGAGCCTGCTCGCCGAGGGCTTCGTGCACCTCTCACGGGCCGAGCAGGTGCTCGGCACCGCCAACCGGTTCTTTGCCGGCCGGCGGGACCTGGTGCTGCTGTCCGTCGACGAGGCGCGGCTCGGCCCCGGGCTCAAGCTCGAGGAGGGCGAGCCGGGGCAGCTATTCCCCCACTTCTACGGGGCGATTCCGGTGGCCGCCGTCGGCGCGGTCTTGCCGATCTCACCCGATGACGACGGGGTGTTCCGGCGCCTGCCTTGACCTGTCACCTCTTGCGCAGCGCGGACACCTGGAGCTTGCAGGCCTTCAGAAGCTCCCGGGTGTGCGGGTTGTGGCCGGAGGCGACCAGCGACGCGGACCCGTGAATCAGGGCGGCGAAGACCTGCAGCTCCTCGACTTCGACCTCCCGGCCCACCTGTGCCACCAGCAGGTTCTTCACCGCTCCGAGCAGGTTCAGCCGGTGCTGGAGGACGGCGGGGTAGACCTCGTCGTTCGAGAACTGCGGAGAGAGCAGCAGCCCATAGTGACGGCGTCGCTTCTCGGCGAAGTCGAGGTAGTTCTCGACGAACTCCTCCAGGGGGCGGGCCGCGGCGATGCCCACCGCGTCGTTGACGGTGACCTGGGCGAACAGCGTCGCGCACGCCCGGCACGCCAGCGCCGCGCCCAGCGCCGTCAGGGTCGGGAAGTAGTGGTACAGCGCCGGAGGCGTTACCCCCAGCTCCTTGGCCAACGTTCGGAATGAGAGCTCTTCGAAGTTCGTTTCGAAGAGCCAGTTCCAGGCGGAGTTGACGGTGCGGGTCTCGACGTTGTCGAAGTTGTGCGGCCAGACGGGGAGGTCGCTGTACCTGGGCTTCGGTGGCAGAGCGGAGCGCGGGGGCATCGAGGGGTGTGCTTAGCCAGCGGGGCCCTGCTGCTCAAATGCAATCGGGTTTCGACCGAGGAGGTGGTCCAGCTCGTCGCCAGCCGTAACTCGGCCGCTCCCTCGCGGCCCGACGGGCCTCGTTCTGGCCCGGCTGGCTCCGGAGCCGCGCATCCCGGGCGGCGGGGGGGGGCGGGGAGGACGCGCGAGGGGTATGTATTAAATTTAATATACTGGCCCTTCGACTGTCCGGGGGGCGTCGAGTTGTCAGTCGCTCCCTGCTTCAGGCTGACAACCTGACAGGCGCCGCGGGGCAGGTTCACGCAAACCACCCGATTTACTTCGCCCTGCCGGGCATGGGCCTTGAACTCCACTCCAGGCGTGAGCCGCGCCAAACCGTCCAGCCCCGATCGCGAGCTTCGGGACCACCTCGAGGAGGTCGAGGCCCGCGAGCGCGCGACTCGAGAAGAGCTGCAGTCTGCCCTCCGTGCCGCCTATGGGCTTCAACGCCAGCTCGCCACCGCCCTCGCACGGGTCTCGGAGCTCGAGACCAGTGTCACGCGCCTCGAAGAGCGCGCCGCGGAGTCCGCCGAGGTGCGCGACCTGCTCGCCGCGTCGATGACGACAAAATTCTCTCCGGTGCCCAACGCAGCAGCCGCCACCGGCTTCGCCAGCACTGTTGCCGTCGTCGCCCTGCTCGTCTTCCTCTTCGAGCTTTGGCGGACGATGCGCTGATGCCCGCTCCGATCTCGCGCCCGGCCTGATACCTTCCTCGCCCGTGAGCTCATCTCCCCATCACTACAAGTCCAATCTCCGCGACATCTTCTTCAACCTCTTCGAGGTGCTCGAAGTCGGCGCCAAAGTGCTCGGCAAACCCCCGTTCGCCTCGGTCGACGAACAGACCGCGCGCGACTCGCTCAAGGCCTTCGACGAATTCGCGCGCACCTCGCTCGACTCCAGCTTCGCCGACGCCGATCGCATCGGCCTGAAGATCGACTCCAAGGGCAACGTCACGCTGCCCGACTCGCTGAAGAAAGACCTCACCGCCTACTACGACGGCGGGTGGGATCGCCTCGGGCTGCCTGAAGCGCTCGGCGGAGTCGGCGCCCCGCCGACCATCGGCTGGGCCCAGTTCGAGCTCACCTCCGGCGCCAACCCCGCGCTCGGCTACTACCTGTTCGGCGCGGTGATCGCCCGGGTCATCGCCCGCCTCGGCACCGAGGAGCAGCGCAAACGCTTCGTGACGCCGATCATCGAAGGCCGCTGGGGCGGCACGATGGTGCTCACCGAGCCGGACGCGGGCAGCGACGTCGGAGCCGGCCGCACCAAGGCCCGCTCGGTGGGAAACGGCGTCTGGGAGCTCGAAGGCACCAAGCGCTACATCACCAACGGCGACTTCGACTTCCCCGAGAACATCGTCCACCTCGTCCTCGCCCGGCCCGAAGGCGCCGGCCCAGGCACCAAGGGGCTGTCGATGTTCATCGTGCCGAAGTTCTGGGTCGACGAGAACGGCAAGGTCACCAAGGAGCGCAACGGCGTCTACGCCACCGCGCTCGAGAAGAAGATGGGGATCAAGGCCTCGGCCACCTGCGAGATGACCTTCGGCGCCGACCACCCCGCCCGCGGCTTCCTCGTCGGCGAGCAGCACGACGGAATCCGCCAGATGTTCCACGTCATCGAGCACGCGCGGATGGCGGTGGGGATGAAGTCGATGGCCACCCTCTCCACCGGGTACCTCAACGCGCTCGCTTACACCAAGGACCGGGTGCAGGGCGCCGACCTGCTCAAGGCCGCCGACAAGGCCGCGCCCCGCGTGCGGATCATCACCCACCCCGACGTCCGCCGGATGCTGATGGCCCAGAAGGCCCACGCCGAAGGCCTGCGGGCGCTCGCGCTCTTCACCGCTTCGATCCAGGACGAAGTGGAGCAGCTCGGCGGCCACGGCGACGCCCGCTCGCGTGGCCTCGACAAGCTCAACGATCTGCTGCTGCCGCTGGTGAAGGGCTACAGCTCCGAACGCGCCTACGAGATGCTCGGCGTCGCGCTGCAGTGCTTCGGCGGCGCCGGCTACTGCCAGGACTACCCGGCCGAGCAGTACGTGCGCGATCAGAAGATCGACTCGCTCTACGAGGGCACCACCCACATCCAGGCGCTCGACCTCGTCTTCCGAAAGATCGCCCGCGATGGCGGCGAGACGCTCCAGGGGCTCCTCGGCCGGGTCCGAGCCACCCTCGAGGCGAAGCGCGGCGGCGCGGCGCTCGCCCACGAGTACGACAAGCTCGGTCGCGGGCTCGCCGACCTCGAAGGCCTGTTCGGCGCGATGCTCCAGAAGCTCGGAGAGTCGCCCTACCATGTCGGGTTCCAGGGCAACCGGATCCTCGCCGCGCTCGCCGAGCTGGTGATCGGCTGGCTCCTCGTCCGCCACGGTGAGGTCGCCCACGCCGCGGCCGCGACGGCCACCGGCGACGACAAGCACTTCTACGCCGGGAAGATCGCCGCTGCCCGTTGGTACGTCGACAACGTGCTTCCGGGGCTGACGCTGACCCGGAAGCTGGTCGAGGCCGGGACGCTGGAGCTGCTCGACGTCGCCGAGGAAGCGTTCTGATCGACGAGGTCGCCCGGGCCGCCCAGGCAAGGCTGAGCCCCGCGGAGTCCGGCCCCGACGCCTGCCGCGGGCCGACCGCGGTGATCGACTCTGAGCACCCGGCGGTCTCCGAGCTGGCGCGCAGGCTCTCGGGGAGCGGAACCGACGCCGAGCGGGCAGGGCGGCTGTTCGCCTTCGTCCGCGACGTGATCTCCTACGATCTGACCCCCGTCCTCGAGAGCCGCGAGGATTGGCTGGCGAGCGCGACGCTGAAGCGTGGAAGCGGCTTCTGTCAGCAGAAGTCGGTGCTGCTCGCGGCGCTGGGTCGCGCGGCTGGCATCCCCACCGCGCTCTGCTTTCAACACCTGAAGGATCACAAGCTCCTCGACACCCGCTACTCCAAGCTCCTCCCCGGAGGGATCATCGCCTTCCACGGCCTCGTCGCCTTCTGGCTCGACGGCCGGTGGGTCAGGGTAGATCCCTCTCTCGACCTCGGGCTCTGCCTTGCGCGCGGCTATCGGCTGGTGGAGTTCGATCTCGTCCACGAGGCGCTGCTGCCCCCGCTCGATCTCGCCGGGCGGCCGCACTTCGGGTTCCTCGGCGACATGGGCCCGTTCGCCGATCTGCCCCCGCCGATCTCCACCCTCTTGGTGCAGGTGCGTCCGCTGTGGGTCGCGCTCCGGTCGATCAGCGGGGCGACGATGTGACGGCGATCTGACTCCCGCAGCCGTTGCAGTGCACCGTCCGGCCCTCGCGGTAGCGGCCCGCGCCCTCGAACGTGCGCGGCACCTTGCAGCGCGGGCACTCGCCCCGGGCGGAGATCAAGGAGACGTCGTCGAGGAAGCGGACCACCCCCATCACCAAGCCGGCGAAGAAGAACGCCGGGATCAACACGAAGTGCGCGAGTGGGATGAAGAACATGAACGCTCCAATCACCCACAGCACCAGCGTCGTCACCACTGCCCGGGTCGCCCGGGACACCCTCGTGCGGTCGAGCAGGATCGCCGTACCCGTCGTAGGCTTCTCGGACGTCAACGAGAGGGAGACCGCGATTTCACGCCCGGGGCTCATCCGCCCCGCCTAGCACAAGATGCTGATTCGCTACTCAGACTGGAAGCGGCCGATCGACGGCGACTACGCGTTCTCGCTGCGGCCGGTCACGCCCACGCTCCCGTCGACCGGCACCCGCACCGACATTCGCGAGGTGGCGCACCTAGCGCTCGTCGAGGCAGACGCCGCCCGCTTCGAGCAACGGGTGAAGCGGTGGTCCGGCCCCGAGGACAAGGTGGGGGACTCCAAGCCCTATGCGGGGGAGCAGCTGACCTTCGAGGAGCGCGGTCAGGCCCCACTCGCAGCCGCCGAGGTCGAGGCGGCGCTGCGGGGCACAGTGCAGGTCTTCCGGAGCGCTGCCGGCCAGGTCGACTACCTGCTGCGCGATCACCACATGCTCGACGTGGCGCTCTACCACCACGTCACCACCGGGCAGTTGCCCCGGGCGCTCTTCCACGCCGATCGCCACTCTGACTGGTGCAAGGACAGCTACCTCGAGGCGCGCACCCCTCAGCAGGCGGCGACCTGGTGGAAGCTCTTCGAGGGGCTGAAGCGCCCCGAGGACGGGAAGAGCGTGCTCAGCGAAGGCGACGTCTTCTTCGCGACCGGGAGGGCGCCCACGCGGACCGGCCGCGACGTCGCCGGGTCGGTGACGGTTCCGGCCTCGCTGGAAGGTCAAGAGCTCGGGTGGCAGGCGGCGCTGCAGCGGCCGGGCGCGCTGGAGTGCGACTGGGTCTCGGTCGACCTCGACTACTTCCAGCCGGCGCCCCAGCTGCGGCTCGCGTCGGGGTTGGTGCGGGACGCGCGGTTCGCGGCGTTGCTCCGCTCGGCGAAGGTGCGGGTCTTCGTGCTGTCGCCCCAGTTCACGCGCGGCGGGGACAAGGTCGACCCGTGGGTGGTTCAGGGAAGCCGGCACTCGTCGCTGCGGCTGCTGAAGCTCTTCAGGTCGCGAAGCTGATCGTCCACTCCGAGATCTCGCCCCGCACCATGAACTCGATCACCTCGCCCACCCGGCGGCCGAAGATCGCCTTGCCGACCGGAGAGGCGGGCGTCACCACCTGAAAGAAGCCGTCGCCCCCCGGGCCGGCGAGCTCCTGCCCCGCGCCCGCCGGAGCGAGGAACAGCGTCCGCCCGCCGGTCTCGTTCTCGATCTCCACCACCGCGCCGAGCCCGATCCGTTCGCCCTTCTTCAGCGGCTGCACCCGGAATGAGGCGAGGGCGTCGAGATCGACGATCGCCTGTTCTTCGCGCTGGCCGATTCCCTTCGCCAGATTCACCGCGCGGTTGGCGCCGGTCTTCGCTTCGACCCGCGCCTCCTCTGCGGCGCGCTGCGCCTGGTCGGCGACTGAACGGAGCTTCTGGCCGAGCTGCTCGACGAGGAAGGTCTTGTCCATGCTTCGAACGCTATGCCCAGCGCCCGGGGGGGCAAGATTTGAACCTGAAGCCGCCGGCTCAAGTGGGGCAGTGCGTGGCCATCGGCGGCAGCGCCCGCCACCACGGCCCGGTCGCTGGATCCGTCGTCGGCTCGATCGGCTCGCCCAGCAGCGGCGTCAACAGGTGCACGCCGGTCTTCGCCGCCTCGACGGTGAGCGTCTCCGCTGGCTCGGACCAGTCGTGGAGCGCCAGCCGGAAGGTCGCCCAGTGAATCGGCAGCAGCCTCCGCGCGTTGAGGATCGCGAACGCCTCCAGCGCGCCGCGCGGCCCGAGGTGAATGTCACCCCAGCTCGGGTTCCACTGGCCGATCTCGATCAGCGCCACGTCGAAGGGGCCGTACTTCTCGCCGAGCGCCTTGAAGCCCTGGGTCATCCCCGTGTCTCCGCTGACGAAGACCCGGTGCGCCGGGCCCACCAGGGACCACGAGGTCCACAGCGTGGTGTTCGCCTGCAGGGGCCCGCGGCCGGAGAAGTGCCGCGCGGGCGTGGAGACGATCTCCAACCCGCCGGGCAAGCGCACCGACTCCCACCAGTCGTGCTCGAAGATCTGCGCCGCGGGCACTCCCCACTTCCTCAGGTGCACCCCGACGCCGATCGCCACGTGGAAGGGGACGCCGCGAACCGACAGCGCGCGGATCGTCGCCATGTCGAGGTGATCATAGTGATCGTGGGAGATCACCACCGCGTCCAGGTGGGGGACGTCCGCCAGCGGCAGCGGGGGCGGGTGGAACCGCCGCACTCCGACCAGGCTCGAAGGGGAGGCGAGGTCGCTCCACATCGGGTCGGTGAGCACCGTCTGGCCGTCGATCTCGAACAGCGTCGTCGAGTGGCCCAGCCAGGTGATCCGCAGGCCCGAAGGGGGTGGCGCGGCGAGGCGCTCCCGGACATCGGTCACCATCGGAAGCCGGCAGGCCGGGGTCCGCAGCTCGTCTCCGAGGAGGTACGCCCGCATCAGCCCCAGGCCGCCGGCGGCCTTCATCAGCCCGGTCGCTTCCGCGTTGACGAAGATTCCGTGGGAGAACTGGGGCGAGGCGCCGAAGCGCTCCTCGTATTCGTCGCCGGGGATCCCGCCGAACCCCTTGAGCCGGTCGGTGGAGACGTAGGTCACCGCCGCCGTCAGCAGCAGCAGCGCGCCCAGCAAGGCGATTCCAATTCGCGGCCACCAGCGCCGCCGACCCGTTGCCATCTCGCCGCTATTTCCGGCACAGCTCGGTGGAGAGGAACTTGCCGACTTCGAGGAGGCCCGCGCTGGCGCGCTTCTTCCCCTCGTCCGTCTCCAGCAGGCGCTGCGCAGCGTCGCTCGCGGTGCCGGCCTGCACGTCGGCCAGCACCAGGAACGCGCTCCAGCCCGCGGTCAGCGTCGCGATCTTCCCCGGCCGCTGCGGCCGATCCTTCAGGGTGCGGGCCACCTTCTCCAGCAGCCCTTCCTCGGTCAGCTTGCGGGTGTCGCCCAGCAGTGCCGTCCATGCCGCGGCGAGCAGGTCGTCGAGCAGCGGGCCGGTGAGCGCGCGGTCGAGCCGAATGAACGCCTCTTCGTCGTCGAGGGAGTGCGCCTCGGCGTAGGTGGGCCCGAGCTTGGCGACCACCACCGCCTTGGTGGCCAGGTGCGACAGACGGGGAGGGAAGCGCATTGCCTGCATGTTGACACACCCGGAAGGGCCGACCTATTGCCGCTGTTGAACCCGCTGTGCCTCTTCCCGTCGACGACATCCGCCGCCTGACTGAGCTGCTCGAGGCGCTGGTCGCCGATCGCGCGCTGCTCACCTCGCTGCCCGAGGAAGACCGGATCGCGTTCCTCACCGCCGTGGGCCAGGTGGCGATGCCCGAGCGGGCCGCAGAGCACCGGCTGGCGAAGGCGGTGCGCCGCCACCGCCACCTCGCCAAGCGCGAGCACGATCGCAGCGTCCGCGCGACCACCGAGATCCGCACCGTGCGCCAGCAGGCCGTCTACAGCGCGCCTCAGCCGATGCTCCCCGCGGGCGAGCCGCGGCCCGAGCGGATCCTCGAGAAGCCGCGGCACTGCTACGTCTGCAAGACCGAGTACCGCCGGCTCCACTTCTTCTACGACGCGATGTGCTGCGACTGCGGCGAGCTCAACTACGCCAAGCGCTTCGCCACCGCCTCGCTCGAGGGCAAGGTCGCGCTGATCACCGGCGCCCGGGTGAAGATCGGCTTCCAGGCGTCGCTGATGCTGCTCCGCGCCGGCGCCCGGGTGATCGCCACCACCCGCTTCCCCAACGACGCCACCGAGCGCTATGCGAAGGAAGCCGACTTCAAGCGGTGGGGGCACCGGCTTCAGATCCACGGGCTCGACCTCCGCCACGCCCCGAGCGTGGAGATCTTCGCCCGTCACCTCGAGCAGACCCAGCCCCGGCTCGACGTGCTGATCAACAACGCTGCCCAGACGGTGCGCCGGCCACCCGGCTGGTACCGCCACCTGCTGGAGTCGGAGCAGCGGCTGCCCAGCCAGCTGCCCGAACAGGCCCAGCGGCTGCTGGAGGGCCACAGCCAGATGCTCGAGGAGCTGCGGCCGAAGCAGCGCGACGGGCTGATGCCCACCTGGCGCTCCCACGACCCGGGGCTGGGGATCCACGCCTCGGCCGCGCTCTCGCTCGTCCCTTACGATCTCGAGCAGACCGGCGACGCCCCGATGGTCTTCCCCCGAGGGAAGCTCGATGCCGACCTGCAGCAGGTCGACCTTCGCCCGACCAACAGCTGGCGGCTGTCGCTGGGAGAGGTCGCGACCGCCGAGATGCTCGAGGTGCACCTCGTCAACGCGGTCGCCCCCTTCATCCTCTGCAGCAAGCTGAAGCCGCTGATGCTGAAAGACCGGGCGGAGCCCGGCCACATCGTTAACGTCTCCGCGATGGAGGGCAGCTTCTCCCGCGGCACCAAGACCGACAAACACCCGCACACCAACATGGCGAAGGCGGCGCTCAACATGCTCACGCTGACCTCGGCGCCCGACTACGCGAAGAGCCGGATCTTCATGAACGCGGTCGACACCGGCTGGGTCACCGATGAGGACCCGATGATCCACGCCGAGCGCAAGATCCAGGAGCTCGACTTCCAGCCGCCGCTGGACATCGTCGACGGCGCGGCGCGGGTGATCGACCCGGTGTTCGAGGCGATCCGCACCGGGCAGACCCCGTTCGGGATGTTCTACAAGGACTACAAGCCGACCCCGTGGTGATCGCCGGGCTGCGAGCGCGCTACCTCGAGGCGAGGAAGCGGTGGTGGGTGCGGTGGGGCGTCGATCTCGCGCTGCTCGGCGCGGTGGTGATCGTCGTCAGCGCCTGGCAGACCCGCGGCCACTTGAAGGGCCCGGTGCCCGAGTTTTCGCTGCAGTCGCTCGCGGGGCAGACGGTGACGGCGCAGTCGCTGAAAGGGAAGCCGGTGCTGCTCGCGTTCTGGGCGCCCTGGTGCGGCGTCTGCAAGACCGAGTCGCAGAACGTCTCGTGGGTACAGCGGCTGGTCGGCGATCACGCGCGGGTGATCTCCGTCGCCTCGTCCTGGAACGAGCTGGGCCAGGTGAAGGGCTACGTCGCGGACCACGGCGTCGACTACCCGGTGCTCCTCGATGACATCGAGCTGGCGAACGCGTTCAAGGTCGAGGCGTACCCGACCGTCTACTTCCTCGACGCAGAGGGAACCGTGAAGCACTCCGCGGTCGGCTACACCACGACGCTCGGGCTGCTCGCCCGGGTGCTGCTGCCCTGAGCTACCAGGCCTGGACGCGAAGGCCGACCACCGGCCGGAACTCGCGGTCGTTTCGCGTGACCAGCGTGGCGTCGCTCGCCAGCGCGATCGACGCGATCATCAGATCGTTTGGGCCGATTAAGGTCCCTTGCCGTTCCAGCTGCGCCCGAACCGTCCCGTAGACGTCGGCCGCATCGTCGTCGAACGGCAGCGACGGGAGCCCGTCGAAGAATGCGGCCAGGCGTTCGAGGTTCTGGGCGACCCGGCTGCTCTTGCGTGCGCCGTAGAGCAGCTCGGCCTTCACCACCGCGCAGATGAAGACGTCGCCCACGGGTGCGTGCTCGAGCGTCTTCCGCAGGGTGGCGTCGCCGCCATTCAGCCACGCGACGCAGATGTTGGTGTCGAGGAGAAGACTCAAAGCGGATCCCGGTCTTCGAACTTCAGCTCCGGAATTTCAGGGAATTTGCCGGCCCAGCTTCCGTAGGTCGCGAGGAACTCCTTGGACCAGCGACGCGGCCGGAACTTCTGCTCCGCCAACTCGACCACGTACGACGAAAGACTCTTCTTCGCCCGGCGGGCTGCCCGCTTCAGCTCCTTCTCTAGAGCGTCGGGGATGTAGAGGGTGAGCTGGGCCATGTGGCAAGTATATGTGGGATATGTGGCATGGGGCAATCCGGTGGTGCTCACCCTGCGAGCGTGGCCCAGGTGGTCTGAAGGCTCGGGATCGCGCGGCGCACCTCCTCGAACCGCGCCTCGAGCTCCGCGGGCGGCGCGCCGGGTACCGTCACCTCGATCCGCTGGAGCGCCCGCGGCCTCGCGGCGAGCAACGCCTCGAAGAGCAGCTCGAGCCAGCGCTTGGCGCCGAAGTGTCCCTCCTCGTCGATCGCCACGATGTCCGCCCGCAGCACCCGGACGAACACCGACAGCGGGTGGTGCAACACCTCGCCGAACACTCCGTGGTCGATGACCATCGTCGTCCCCTCGGGGTTGGAGACGCAGGAGCGCACGGTCACCTCGTCGATGAACGCCCGCCGCCAGACGACCTCGGCGCCGAAGCTGAGCAGCGGGCCGAGCCAGCGCCGATGCGACGGCTTCGCGGCCAACATCTGCCGCCCCAGCTCGTCGTCTTGCTCCTGCAGCCAGTCGGCGTAGACCTGAAGCCCCGCATCGTCGTCGGGCGCGGAGAGGATCGCTTGCCGCAGCCGCAGCTCCTCCGGCGGCATCGGGGTGTGCTCGAGCGTGAAGCTGCCGCCCGCCGCGATCACCACCGGGCGGCCGGCTACCTTCTCCCAGTTGACCCGCTGGGTCCCAATCCACACCCCGTTGGTGGTGTGGAGCAGATCCTCGACCCACCATTAGTTCCGCATCCGGACGAACCGCGCCGCGCGGTCCTCGACGGTGGGGTGGGAGAGGACGACGTCGCACTGGTTGCTCGAGCCGATCATCACCTCCCAGCGCCAGGTGAGGTCGAGGTCTCCCAGCGGCCGCGGGTCGCTCAGCGCCTGCCACCTCAAAAGCGTTCGCTCGGGCATTGAAGCAATCCCTACAGCAAGGGGCTCCAGGCGCCGGCGGCCGCGAGTCCGAGGTGATGCGTCGCGCGGGTGATCGCCACGTAGAGCGAGCGCCGCGACTGCGCCGTCACCGGGTAGACGTCGGCCTGGGCGTCGGGCACCACGACGCAGTCGAACTCCAGCCCCTTCACCTCCTGGACGCAGGTGACGGTGACGCCGGGGCGGAAGTCGAACGAGCCTTCGAGCGCCAGCCGCAGCGTCAGCCCGTGGGCCAGCGTGCGGAAGAAGCTCTTCGCGCTCTCCTCCGAGCGGGAGATCACCGCGATCGACGCTGAAGGATCCTCGGAGGTGATCCGCTGCAACTCCGAGGTCAGCCAGAGCACCAGGTGGCAGGGATGAACGTGGAGC
>JAYVRT010000817.1:0-14078 GCA_043776025.1 Archangiaceae bacterium
GGCTCCTCGAGCTTGCGACTGACCGCGGCCAGGTAGCCGACGAGCTTGTTCGTCTCCTCGCCGACGACGCCGCAGCGGTTGAAGTCCTCCAAAATCCGCTCCAGCAGCCGCGGCGACCTCAGCAGCTCGAGCGCGACCGCGGCGTCGACCTCGCTGACGGTCGGCGTCTTGGGCGCCAGCAACTTCTTCATCGCCTCGTCCTGGAGCGCCTCGAGCTTCAGCAGCAGCTGGCCCAGGTCCTTCTTCACCGTGTCCTCGTGCAGCTGCAGCTCGGCCGAGACGGCCTTCAGAAACGCCGCCCGCTGCCGGGCCGAGTAGAGCTCGACGGTGTCGACGTGGAAGCGCTCCCCGGCGCTGACGAGGATGTTCAGCTTCAGCGCCTCGTGGCTGGTGTTCTTCTTCAGCCCCCGCACCCGGTAGCGCCGGCTCTCGAAGTGGAAGACGAGCTCGTCCTCGCCGGCGGCCTCGGGCTCCGACGGCGCCACGGCGAGATCCACTGCCGCGCTCCTCATCGCCGGTGCGGCAATCATCGGCGGCGCCGGCTCGGCCGGAGCCACCTTGATGGGGATGAGCTTCGCCGTCGCCCTGGTTTCGCTCGTCTCGCAGATGGCGCACGTCGTGTCTGGGCCATGGTCAAACCAGGCCGGCGCTGTTGCCGGCAACTTCGAAGAGCCGCTCGTCAACGGCGCCGTGCTCGAGTTGGCGCTGCTCGAGGACCTCGAGCCGCCACCTCCTTCAATGCTGGCGAGCTGGGTGGTGGCCACAGGCGCCGTCACGGCGGCTAAAGAAGAAGCGCCGCTCGGCTCAAGCTCGGGCCCGCGCTTCGCCTTCCCGTCAACGCCCATCCACGCCGCCTGGCGCAACGCCACCTCGAGCGACTTCGCCGCCGGCAGCACCTTGCAGGCGTACTCGTTGGCGTCCATCCCCCGCGGAAACAGCACCCGCCAGCACTCGAAGCCCTCGGCGAGGAGTGTCTTCGCCAGCGTGGCGGCCGCGGCGTCGCCGGCGTCGTCTCTGTCGTAGGCGATGAAGACTTCGCGCACGCCCTGCCGCTTCAGCGCCTCGAGGTGCAGCGGCGTGAAGCCCTCGACGCCGTACGCCGCGGTGACTTGCCGGTAGCCGGCGCTCCAGAAGGACAGCGCGTCGAAGATGGCCTCGCAGAGGATGACGGCCCGCTGACCGACGAGGCCCGCATCGTTGAAGACGCCCCGGTGTGGGCCTGGCAGGTAGAGGTGCAGCGGCGTGCCTGGCCGCAGGTTGGGCGTCACCTTCCGCCCGTACATCCCGCGCACCTTCCCAGCCGCGTCGAGGATGGGCACCACCAGGCTGCCGTTGAAGTGCTCGTGCCCCGACTCCCGGATGACGCCGAGCCGCTGCAGATGACCGCGCAACTCGGCGCCGGCGACGCGGTTGTTGTGCGGCAGCCGCAGTCCGAGCGTCCTGTCCCCGAAGCCAAGCTTGAAGTGGCTAATGAGCTCAGCCGACTCGAGGCCGCGGGACTTCAGGTACGCGAGCGCGTCGGGCGTCTGCTTCAGCCGCTGGTGGTAGTAGTCCACCACCTGGCTCAGCACCGCCTCGTCGTCCGCCCCCGGCGCGACCGGCGCCGGCAGCTTCCGCACCGACGGCGCCGGCGAGCTCGTCAGCGTCACGTCCGCGCGGAGCAACTCGACCGCGTGAAGGAAGCTGACGCCCTCGGCCTTCATCACCCAGTCGATGACCGTCCCGCCCGCCTGGCACGCGCCCAAACAATGCCACAGGTTTTTCGACGGCGTCACCACCAGCGACGGTGTCTTGTCGTCGTGGAACGGGCAGCGACCGATGAGATCCGCCCCGTGCCGCTTCAGCTCGACACCACGCGTCTCCGCGAGCCGCTGCACGGAAATTTCCGACTTCAGCCGCTCCAGCTCCGCCTCCGCGATGCGCGCCAAATCCGCCTCCCTCGAAAAGCTGTCAAGGGCCTCGGTCGCCTTTCGGTGGCCGCGAGTCCGTGTACATGGCATAGTCCGTAGTGGGGATTTCTACAAGGCGGACTTAATGGGCACTTCGAGCTTCGGGCTTACCCTGCCGGCGTTTGCTGGCACGGAGGAGTCCGCCTTGGCAAAAAAGAGAGTCGCCACCACCCGCGAGGGGGCTCAGGCCATCGGGCAACGCCTGGCCGCCATCCGCAAGGCCAAGGGCCTGACTCAAATCGACGTCGCCAAGGCCCTCGACATCACCCAGACGCTCATCTCGAAGTACGAGCGCGGCGACCTGCTGCTCCACGGCGAGCTGATCGCCGAGTTCGCCGGACTGCTCCACGTCACCACCGACGTGCTCCTGGGCGTCACGCACAAGCGCGGCGCGCACCCCGTGTCCGCGGTGCCCATCGTCGACAAGACGCTCGCCCGCCGCCTCGCGCAACTGCAGGCCCTGCCCCGGCGTGACAGAGACGCGCTCCTGCGGACCCTCGATGCCTTCCTCGCCAAGTCTCATGCTGCCTGAGAGGGCGCGCCGCGGCGGTCAGCTTCGGCGTGGACCGCCGTCCGCCCCTTCCCATGTCCACCTCTGAGCGCTGCCCTCACTGCGGTGTCGTCGTCCTTCTGCACCGGTTGGCCGACGACGGGCCGCCAATGACTTTTCGCTGGAAACCGCAGACTCACTTCGAGGTGCAGGTATTCGAGTGTCCCGCCTGCCACGCGGACGTCTTCGACTACGTCCAGATGATCGAGATCAACGGCGGTTCTGAAGAGGCCGTTCGCCACCGCCTGTTCCCGATGTTCGGTGGTGCTCGCGTCCGCCTCAACGCCGAAGGCATTCCCGCACAACTGCGCGAGCTCTTCAACGAAGCCGCGGCCATCGAAGGCATCAGCGTTCGTGGGGCTGCCGCTCTTCTTCGACTCTCTCTGCAGGCGGCGCTCATCCAGCAAGGCTTTGCGCAGCGGAGTCTCGACGAGCAGATCGACGCAGCCGTCACCGGGGACAAGGGCTGGCCTGCGGTCCTCTTGCAGAAGCTTCAAATTGTCCGCCTGCTCGGAAACTTCGGCGTCCACTGGATCCTTGACGACGCCGGTAACGTCATCGAGGTCGAGCTCGTCGAGCTCGAAGCAATGTTCGGCGCCGTCGAACAGCTGTTTCGGGTCGTCTTCGTGGATCCGCAGGCCGACGCCGCGGACATCGCCCGCATCAACGTGAAGTTGGAGAAAGCTGGGAAGCCGATGCGGATCGGCCCAGCGGGTTCGATGGTCGACTCCAATGGCCAGCCGTGGCAGGTGCGTCGGAGACAACCGTAATGCCCGCTCGCCTTCAAGATGAGGTTCAAAGTCGACTCGACGCCCTCATTCAGCAGGGCCACTCGCTGGTCAACTCGTACCTCATTGAGGAAGAGGGCTGGAATCCAGAAAGCCCACGCGACGAGTACGAGCTGCGGCAGTTCCTCGTCGCCGGCGCCGCAGAGATCTCCCGCGTCGCGGGCAGAGAGTGCGAATACCTGCGCCAGCTCCCGCCGCCGCCCGGTGCCGACGTCCAGGTGAAACTGAATCCGGTGCTGGCTGAAGCCACGCTTGGAGCACTCTCCGCACTGCGCGACGCCGTCGCGGGCGGCCATCTCGAGCAGCTCGCAGCGAAGGTGCGCGCCGCGGTCCACGACGACATGCTCCAGCAGGCTGCCGAGTTATTCGAGGGCAACTACCACGTCGCCGCGATGGTGCTGATCGGCGGCGTCCTCGAAAACCGCCTCCGCTACCTTTGTCAGGCGCGCAACCTTGCCCCGGCGCGGCCAGCGTTGAGTGGGTACAACGACGCGCTTCGTGACCAGGCCTACTCGCAGGGCACGTGGCGCGAGGTGCAGGTCATCGGTGATCGCCGCAACGATGCTGCTCACGGTCGGTTCGGTCTCGTTCAACCCGATGCGGTCGGCCGCGCGCTCGACTTCGTTCGCCAGTTCCTCGCCCAGCACGAAGCATGACCACGCGGACTGCCCTGCTTGGGATGATTCTTTGTGTGCTGGGGCTGTCCTGCGCGAGGTGCTCGACGTCTCCGATTTCCACGCTTCAAGTCACGGCCGGTGGGGTTCAGTTTCAGACAACCAGGGCTTTCACGAATTCCATGGGACGGACGGATATCGAGATCGGGACGTGGCCGTTCTCTTGCGACGGTGGGGTGCCTGGTGGCCCCAACGAGTCGTTCGCGATCATCTCCCTCGACATGCCCAATACCGAGGTCGGCGCGTTCGATGTCGCGCCGGATGGCGGCTCGCGCGGAATGCTCCTCTCTTCGAGCGACGGTGGCCTCTGGTCACCTGCTGGGAGCATGCGCGGCCGAGTAACCATTCTGAGGAACACGGCTACCTCGATCGACGCGCTGTTGGATCTTCAGGGCGAAGACGGAGGGCCAATCAAGGGTGTCCTCCACGCCCCGAAGTGCGGCTCCCAGAAATAGACTCAGTTGTGGATCCGGGTGCTGCCGAACACCTTCATCTCTGCCTGATAGCCCTCGGCAGTTACGCTCGTGCCACCGTTGATGTTCCAGTAGGCCCGCTCGGATTCGCTGTTCCAGAGGGCAGTCATCTCTTGCATCGACAGTTCCTTGCCCTCCCTTGGCTTCCACCGGGCGTAGTGCGCGACCTCGTGGACGATCGTATGGGCGATGAAGTCGATGTCGTGACCAACGACGACGTCGATCGAGATCCGAATCCTCCCGACATGTCCCATCGTGACGCTGACCGGCGTCGGGACCTCGGTTGCTGCGTACTTGTTGCCGTCGATCAATCCGGGGCCTTCGAAGACCACCACCGGCTGGGCGTTCTCGGGCAAATAGGTCTCCGCCCAATCAACGAGTCCGCTCGCCGACATCCAAGCGAAGTTCTGCGCCTCGCGGAATTTGAACGCAAGGGCCCAATCCCCTGCACTCAACGAGGCCGTGCAATGGGCACCCGCGATGTCGAGTGACGAATAATCCACCGCCATCTCTCCGGTGGGATCGGTCGCCATAGTCGGCATGTTCATTACGTAGTTGTAGAGGTTCGGCCCGTCGATCATCCCCGCGCGATCGGGCTGCGTCCAGCCGCCGAGCAGCGGGTTCCGCTGCCGGCGCCCGTTGTTGATCAACCCGTTCTTGTCGTGTTCGCGCGAGGTGTAGCCGCGGTCGATCGCGGCAGCGATCCCGCCGAGGTCGCTGCGCGCTCCGTAGACGTCAAAGTCGTAGCGGTGCACGACGTTCCCGCTTGCATCCGTCGCGGCGTACAAACTCCCAAGCGCGTCAGTCAGCGGGTACTCCGTCTGGCTGCCTCGCTGGTACGCGAGCACCTCGTCAATCTGCTGCGGGTTGTTGAGGTACTTGATGGTGGTGGCGTTGGTGCCGTCGAGTTCCTCCAGGACTGAGCTGCCGTCGAGCAGGTACCGGGTGGTTCCGGTGCTGTCGACGCGCTCGACGCGTAGTCCGTTCGAGTCGTAGCTGTACGTCGTCGGGGTTCCAGTCGGCGGCGTCAGCGAGCGGAGCCGGTTGTCCTTGTCCCAACCGTAGGTAGTGACTTCCGCGGGGAAGCCGCTGGGCGTGCGCGTCTCGCTCAGCGTGTTGCCGACGCCGTCGTAGGCGAAGGCGGTGTGGACGCCGGCGATGGAGTCTGACGTCACCAGCTGATTGAAGACGTTGAAGACGGTGCTGTTCCGAATGAGCGGCTGGCCGGGAGACGTCGTGTCTTCGAGGGCGCGGTTGCCCAACGCGTCGAGACTGTAGGCGACCCGCTTCGTCGTGCCGTAGTCGACTTGCGTGAGGCGATCGCCGGGGTCGTACCCGTAGACCTCCTTCGACCCGTCCTCATGGCCCTTCGACACGCGCATGCCGTGCCCATCGTACTCGTAGCTAAAGCCGAGCACGACTGAGCCGGCCTTCGAGTGGGTCATCGAGAGCAATTGGTTTCCGTCGTCGTAGGCCCAGGCGGTTCGGATGCCGTTCGGCCGCAATTCCGACGTGCGCCGTCCTGCCGCGTCGTAGTCGAAGAAGATGCTTCCACCGAAGCCGTCGGCGCGTTTGAGCCGGTTGACGCTGTCGTAGAAGTAGCCGAACGAAGTGCCACCCTCGTTCACCGAGGCACGATTGCCATTGCCGTCGTAGGTGAAGCTCAAACTCTTGCCGAAGGTGACATCTGTTGTCGTCGCGACGCGGTTTCTCGCGTCGTAGGCGAGGTGTCGCTCGTGCGACGGGCCCTTCTCGAGCGTCCGATTGCCGCGCGAGTCGTAGGCGAACTCGTACTTCGTCGCGTCAGAGCAGGTAACGGTGGTGAGGCGCCGGTTCTCGTCGTACTCATACGTCGTCAGCTGCCCGTTGCCGTCGAGCTTCGTCGAGCGACTACCGGCGGCGTCGTAGGAATATGTGGTGACGACGTGCAGCGGGTTGGTCTCGGTGAGCAGTCGGTTCGCCGCGTCGAACGTGTAGCGGGTGAACGGCCCGCCGTTGGTGTTCGTCGACACGCCGGTCCGATTCCCGCGGGCGTCATACGTCAAGGAGGTCTGCAGATTGGTCCCCCCGTTGACCGTGTCCGACAGCAGGCCCGCCTGGTTGTAGAAGTACGTCATCGGTGGCTGGTTCGGCCCCGAGACGAATTGCGCGCGGCCACCCGAGTCGAAGCGCGTTGACGTGACTCGACCCAGCGCGTCCGTCTGGCTCGTCACCCGGCCGACGCTGTCGAATGCCGTTGTCGACAGGTGGCCGAGGGCGTCGACCATGGCGCAGGCGGAGCCGACGTCGGCGCAGAAGGACTGCGTGGTGACCGCGCCGTCTGCGCTGCGGGTCTCGACGAGCCTGCCTGCTGCGTCGTACGTCATCTCGGTGCGGTTGTGGTTCGCGTCCACTGTCGCCACCACCCGCCCTTCGGCGTCGTACTCAGTCGTGCTGAAGTTTCCGAGCGCATCGGTCGACTTCGTCAGCCGGCCGAGCGCGTCGTAGTCGAAGTGGGCAAGTCCGTTGGCCGCGTCCTTCGACGTCAAGCGGTGCCCCTCATCATCGTAGGTGAACTCGCTGCGCGCGTTGAGCGCGTCGAGCATCGCCGTCACCCGGCCAGCGGCGTCCACCTCCATGGTGCGGGTGTGGTTGTTGCCGTCCGTCACCGAAGTCACGTGCCCCGCAGCGTCGAAGCCGATGGCCGTCGCACGGTTGGTCGGGTCGAGCATGCTGGTGACGTTGCCGTTGACGTCGCGACCGAAAGTCGTCACAGCACTGCCAGGGGAAGTCACCGTGAGCAACTGCCCCCGGCCGTCGTAGCCATACGTCGTTACTCCGAGGCCATCGGTCCGGGTGAGGAGCCGCCCATCTCCATCGAACGTGCTGCTCACCGAGGGCAACCCGGTTGAACTGGTGCTCCGCAGTCGCGAGAAGGTCGGCTCGTAGACGTTGGTCGTCACGCGAAGGTCAGGGTCCGTCCGCGTCAACTCGTTCCCGAGCGCGTCCCACGTCATCGACGTGGTGAAGCCGCGCGCGTCCTTGCGAGAGAGCGGATTGAGGTCCGCATCCCAGGTGGTCTCGCCTTTGTTGCCAAGAGGATCCACCTGCGCGAGCGGCTCGGCGTTCGCGTCGTACTGGGTGACAAAGGTGGACCCGGTCTTGTCGGTGTACGCGGTCTGTTGGTTGACCGCGTCATACGCAACCGACATCTCGGCGCCCGCCGGGTCCCTGAAGCCGACCCAGCGGTCCTGCAAGTCATAGAACTCGACGAACGTCTTTCCGCGCTTGTCCGCGTGCTGCACCAGGTTGTGCTCGCCGTTGTAGGCGTACGTCTCGGTGTGATTCAGGGCGTCGGTGGCGGCGGTGAGGTCGTCGTTGGTGAAGCCGAAACGCACGGTGCGGCCCGAGCGGTCAAGCACCGAGGTGAGCTTGTTGCCGCTGTAGCTGAGCGTCAGCGCGACCTGGCTCGACGAGTCCAGGACCTGCGTCAGTTGGCCGCCGGAGTAGCCGAGGCTGATGGCGTTGCCTGAGGGCTCACTGATTCGCGTCAGTGCGCCAGCCGCGTCGAAGTCCCACACCATGCCGTCCTTCGAGCGCATTGAGTGCCCGCCCCCGGCCACGTCAATGAGGCTCAGGTGCCATCCGGGCGCAGACTGGTAGCCCGCGCCAACATGGGCAAAGCGCACCTCGCGCGAGTCTTCCCTGACGTAGGAGAAGTCCCCGTTGGCTTCAGCCCGCAGAAACATCCCGTAGCTGTGGACCCACCCGTAACCCATCGGCGTGAGATTCGTGGAGCGCGACGCGTAGGTCCGGGAGAAGACGATGGGCAGGCCAATCGCGGGCAGCGTCAGGTCAACGTAGGTTTCTCGCCAGTTGCCGGTCGCGAGGTCCGTCACCGAGTTCCCGCAGTAGGGGCAGCCGGGCGGTGGAGTGTTTTCCGAGGGACCGGGTGCCGGCTGCGGGTCGCCCTCGCCGCCATTGAGGGAGCTGCCGAGCCGAAACGCCCCCTCGCCGTCGACTGGATTCTCCAGCACGTAGCCTTCGATGTTCTGGAAGTGCCCGATGCTCACCGGATGCAGCGGGATGGTGGCCGACCAGCCGGCCGCGAGCGCGGTGTCGACGTCGGCCAGCGTGTCGGCGCCGTAACCCGACAGCTGGCTGCGGTTGGCGTGGCTCGCGGGCGTAAGAATGAAAACCGGGACACCCTGCGAAGTGGCCACCTGCAGCGTCTTCACCGACGACATGCCGAGGCCGCCCAGCACTGCCTCCCAGGCCCGGCCCTCGGTGGTGCTGCCCTGCCAGCCCGCCCAACGCACCAACTCCGCGCGAAGCGAGTCGTCACCATCCTTCGGCAGCGGCGACAGCGCGTCCCGGCTGATGTCGATGACGAAGCTGCCGGGCGCAAGCCCGACAGGGAGCCCCAGGAAGTAGCTGACCCGCAGTTGCTTCCCAGCCACGCCCAGGAAGACGTCCTTGATGGCCGCATGCCCCTGCAAAGAGAAGAGCCGCGTATAGGCCTCCTCAGCCTGCCGGGCGTAGGTGCCAACAGCAGCCTGCGCGCGCGCGAGCGACTGCGCGTCTCCGGTGGTGCCGACGATGGCCTGAGACCGCGCAGCCAGCTGCAACGCACTCAACTCGCCGCCCTCGACGAGCACCGCATAGCCGGTGCCCGCGACGAGGTGGTGCACGCCCAGCACCGGATTGCCGCCCGGCACCGCGACGCGAAGGCTGAGCAGCTGCGCCGTCCCGGGGTTGGTGGGGGCGAACGTCCCGTGGGCTACCCCGTCGAGCGCCAACGTCGGCGTCACCGAGACAAACTGCGGCGAGACGTTGGCGATGCCGCCCGCCGCGGCAATGGCCGCCACGTCGGCGGGGCTGCTGCCCGGGTAGGTGAGCGACAGCGCCCGCCCCTCGAGTTCCGCCAGCTCGAGCTGCGCCACGGCAGCGCCGTCGAGACTGACATCGACGAGGTGCCGGAAGTTGGCGGGCGGGCGACTGAAGACGAGCAGCGAGGCCAGCACGCGCGAGGGGTGCTCTGCCGGCAGCAGCTCGAAGGCCTTCTGAGTTACCACCACTTTGCTGAGGGCGTCGTCGAGCGTGCTGCAGAGGCTCTTCGCTTTCGCCGCCGCGAGCAGCTGGGCCTCGAAGATGTCCGCCGGAGTCTTGGTCGTCGGCTGGGCCATGAAGGCCGCGAAGTCGAAATGGGCCAGCCCTTTGAGCGAAACGGCCGGGGTGTACTTCGTCTCCTTCATTCCCGGGTCCAACCGCACCCAGAGCTTCTCGCCGCCGGGGCCGGTGCCACGCCAGTCGGCATACGGTACGAACGCCCGCACCCAGGCGCGCTCCGCTTGAATGGTTTTTCCGTCGGGCGCCAGCACCGCGGGCCCGGTGCGAGAGAGCATCACCGCCGCACTGGCGAGATCCTTTGCCCCGGTGAGGGCGAGGGCTTGCGCCACCGACAGCTCGACCGTGCCGTACTCATACCGGGCCGGGGTGCCGGCCGCGCGCAGCAGCGCGACCAGAAGCGCCGCCTGGTCAAAGTCGTTGCCCGCAAGCTCGGCGAGCGTCTGCGCGGAGCCCTTCTTGCTGCCGTAGTACAGCTGCGGCACCACCTTCGTATGGACGAAGTTGTAGAGGTCCAGCGGGCGCCTGCCCAACTGCTGCACCAGCGCCAGCAGCTCAGGAGAACGGCGTGTCTCGGCCGTCTCGAGCAAGTCATCCGCCGCTGGCCCGGGCAGCGCCGACAGCGGCAGCATCAGCCGCCCAACGTCGCTCTCGAGCGAGGCGTGCTGGCGCGAGCGCGGCGGCAGCGTCAATTGCGCAAGCGTCTCCTCGACGGTGACGAGGCTCCCATCCTCCTGCAGGACCTCGGCGCTCTGGCCTGAAACTTCCGCGTAGAAAGATTTGAGCTCCGGAGTTTGGGCTCCATGCTGCGGCCCCGAGGTGCGGGGCTTCAGATGCGGCATCTCGACGGGAGACATCCACTCCGGCGAAAGCCGCGGCTTCGTCTCAGGGAGCACCGCCGGCGGCCGGCGCGTCTTCAGCTTCGCCGCCACCGGACCGTCGGCCATCGCCAGCTCCACCTGCGTCTGTGCAGGGCTCAGCTTCATCACCTTCGCTTTCGCCAGCGCGCGCTCGGCGGCTGCCGTCGGCCGTGCCTTCTTGATGTCGTCGGCGAGCTTCTTCGCCGCCTTCGCCTTCACCTCCTGCGCCGCAGCGCCGCTGAAGTCGCGCATCTTCTTCAGGGCCGCTGCGCGGCGGACGGCGGTGGCCGCCGCCTCCTCCTGCTTCCAGCCTTCGAAGTCCGTCACCTGCTTCTGCGCGTGCGCGTCGAGCTTCAGCGCCCTTGCCTGTTGCGCAAACCGGCTCGCCTGCGCCGCCTCGGCCTCATTCAACCGGGTCCACTGCGGCCCGCCGCCGAGGAAGTAGCCCGTAAGCGCGGTGACTACCGTGGTGGTGCTCTTGAACCACAACCTCTTGGGGCTCATCATGTCGGGTTGGCCTTTCCTCTCTTACGGGCAGGTGAGCGGCGGCGGGTTGGCCTGCGTCAGGCCCGTGAGGACGAGCGTCTGGTTGTTGGTGAGGGTGACGTTCTTCCCCACTACTGCACCGTAGAGCTTCGAGTTGTTGGCGAGGCTGAGGCTCGCGTTTGGCGCGTAGAGGCTCAGCGCGGCGTCGGCGTTGTTGCTGACACTCACGGTGCCGGTGGCACCGGCGCCCGAGACGACGAGCATCGCCGGGCTGCCGACGGGCGCGCCGAGCAGCGCGTTGTTGCCCACGGTGACGTTGCCCTCGACGTAGAGCTGCACCACCGCGCCCGGGGCGGAGGTCACCTTCGCGTTGTTCTGCACCACCAGCGAAGTCAGGTGGTAGCGGCCCGCACCCAGGGTGAGCGTCTTGTTGTTGGACACCGTCAGCACGCCGTTGACGAAGGACGGGTTGCCCCCCAGCAGGGCGTTGTCGTTGGTGGCCGCCGCGGCGGCGAGCGCCACGGCGACGTCGAAGCCGCACTCACAGGGAGAGGGAGGCGGAGCGACCGACTGGTGGCCGCCCGTGGCCAGCGCCCCGTTGAGCTGGCTGAAGGCACCGCCGTGGTAGACGCGCCCGTCGACGAGGGCGTTGTTCTTCAGCGAGGCTGCGCCGCCCGACACCACCGCGCCGCCAATGCGGGCGTTGTTCTGCAGGACGAAGGCGCCGTCGCAGGCCACGGAGGCCGTCGCCCCCGAGGCGCCCGTCACCAGCGCGTTGTTGGAGACCGTCAGCGTCCCGAAGGCGCAAGCTGCAAAGTGGAAGGCGGGCAGGCCGACGGTGCCGCCGGTGACGGTGAAGTGCCGCGTCAGCGCGGCGCTGTTGCCCGCCCCGTCGGTGGCCGTCACCACCAGGGTGTGCGAGCCGGCAGTCGCCACTGTCGTGCCGCTGACGAAGGCCGCGCCGTCCAGCGTCGCGGTGACAGTGACGCTGTGCGCGTCGGTGGCGGAGAAGACCGGGGTGAAGCTCGAGCCGCTGGCTCCTTCGGTGACGCCCGAGATGGAGATGACGGGCACAGTGAAGTCGAGGCTGAAGGGGACGCTAAGGGTGGCGGTGTTGCCCGCGGCGTCGGTGGAGGTGACGACGAGCAGATGGTCCCCGGCGGCACTGACGGTGGTGCCCGACACGAAGGCGGCCCCGTCCAGCGTCGCGCTGGTCGTGCCGGGGTGGGCGTCGGTGGCGCTGAAGCCGAGGGTGACGGCGTGGTTGAGCAGCGCACCGGAGGTGACGCCGGTGACGGTGATGACGGGCGCCGCGAGGTCCAGAGTGAAAGAGACGGTGCGGGTGGTGGTGTTGCCCGCCCCGTCGGTCGAGGTGACGACGAGGGTGTGGC
The DNA here is from genome assembly GCA_043776025.1 of Archangiaceae bacterium. Taxonomy (GTDB): domain Bacteria; phylum Myxococcota; class Myxococcia; order Myxococcales; family Myxococcaceae; genus JAYVRT01. The sequence goes on from JAYVRT010000817.1 coordinate 12,278, forward strand.
CCCCCGCGGCCGCAACGGTGCTGCCCGAGGCGAACGCCACGGCGTCGAGCGTGGCAGTCGTGGCGCCCGGGTGGGTGTCGGTCGCGCCGAAGGTGATGGTGACGGAGCGGTTGAGCAGCGCGCCGTCGGCGACGCCGCTGACGGTGACGACGGGCGCAGTGAAGTCGAGGCTGAAGGGGACGCTCTGGGTCGCGGTGTTGCCGGCGGCGTCCGTCGCGGTGACGACGAGCAGGTGGTCTCCGGCCACGCTGACGGTGGTGCCGGAGACGAAGGCCGCGCCGTCCAGGGTGGCGGTCGCCGTCCCCGGGTGAGCGTCCGTGGCGCCGAAGCCGATGGTGGGGGCGCTGTTGCGCAGCGCCCCGGAGGTGATTCCCGTCACGGTGATGACCGGCAGCGTGACGTCAATCGTGAAGGAGACGGTGGCCGTCGCGGTGTTGCCCGCCGCGTCCGTCGCCGTCACCACCACGGTGTGTGCGCCGGCCGCCGACACCGAGCCGCCCGATGCAAACGGCGCCGCATCCAGGGTGGCGGTGGTGGTGCCCGGGTGCGCGTCCGCCGCGCTGAAGCCGACGGAAACGGAATGGTTGAGGAGCGCGCCATCGGCGACGCCGGTGACGGTGATGACGGGCGCGGTGAAGTCGAGGCTGAAGGCGACGCTCTGGGTGGCGGTGTTGCCCGCCCCGTCGGTGGCGGCAATGACGAGCAGGTGGTCTCCGGCGCTGCTGACGGTGCTGCCGGAGGCGAAGGCCACTCCGTCGAGCGTTGCGGTCGGCGTCACCGACTGGCTGTTGTCGCTGGCGCTGAAGCCAATGGTGACGGCGTGATTCAGGACTGCTCCCGCCGTGACGCCCGTCACCGCGATGACCGGCGCGGAGAAGTCGAGAGTGAAGGAGACCGTCTGACTGGAGCTGTTCCCCGCGGCATCCGTGGCCGTCACCACCAGGCTGTGCGCACCCGCAGTGGAGACGGCGGTGCCACTGGCGAAGGCGGCACCGTCCAGGGTGGCCGTCGTCGTCCCCGGGTGGGCGTCGCTCGAGCTGAAGCCCAGCGTGACGGAGTGGTTCAACAGTGCCCCGTTGGCGACGCCGGTGACGGTGATGAGGGGCCCGGTGAAGTCGAGGGCGAAGGGCACGCTCTGGGTCGCGCTATTGCCTGCGGCGTCGACGGCGTTGACGACGAGCAGGTGGTCCCCTTCGGTAGCGACGGTGCTGCCGGAGCTGAAGGGCGCACCATCGAGGGTGGCGGAGACGAGCCCGGGATGCGCGTCGGAGGCACTGTAGCCAATCGTCGCCGGGGTGTTGCGCAGCGCCCCGGAGGTGATGCCGGTGATGGCGATGATGGGCGGCGTGAAGTCGAGGGTGAAGGAGACAGTCCGGCTCGAGGTGTTGCCCGCGGCGTCCGAGGAACTGACGACGACGGTGTGGGCCCCAGCAGCGGAGACCGCGCCGCCGGACGCGAAGGCGTTTCCGTCGAGCGTGGCGCTCGTCGTGCCCGGGTGGGCGTCGGTCGCGCTGAAGGTAACGGTGACGGCGTGGTTGAGCAGCGCTCCGTCGGTGACGCCCGCGACGGTAATGACGGGCGCGGTGAAGTCGAGCGCGAAGCCGACGCTGAGGCTGCTCTGGTTTCCCGCGGCGTCCACAGCAATCACCACCAGCGTGTGGTCTCCCTCTGAGGCGACGGACGTGCCGCTCGCGAAGGCGGCGCCGTCGAGGGTGGCGCTCACCGTCCCCGGATTCGCGTCGCTGGCGCCAAAGCCGATGACGACTGAATGGTTGAGCAGCGCGCCATTCGTTGCGCCGGT